>WHTL01000253.1 GCA_009377735.1 Acidimicrobiia bacterium | reverse complement strand
GTCGGTGAGCACCGACAGCGGAGCGTCGTTTTCGGGGGTTGCGGGCCCGCCAACTAGTACCGCGGAAATTGCGCCGTCTAGAGCTGACTTTCACGTGATTCGTCATGGGGTGATTCTCTCATGGAGGTGGCAGGGAAAGGGGTATTTCCTGCGATCTCCAGCGGCTATCGGGCTTGTCGAGTCTGAGGGGCGCTCTGGCGTTCTTGTTGGCTACGGAGGAGACGGCCCCCGAATGAGTTGAGGAGGACGGCGGTGACCGAGGCGATCACGGCCAACGTCGCCCAGACGGGGGAGACCAGCCCGGTGGTGGCGGCGGGGACACCGATGCCGTTGAAACTGAACGCCAAAGCCAGGTTCTGTTTCGTCTTCGAGTAGCTGGCCACCCCGACGCGGTGGGCATCCATCACGGCGGTGAGACGTTGACCCATCAAGACGACCTCGGCGGATTCGATGGCGATGTCGGTTCCGGCGCCGATGGCGACCCCGATGCCGGCCTGGGTGAGGGCCGGGGCGCCGTTGATGCCATCCCCCACCATCATCACCCGTAGTCCGTCCCGCTGCAGACGTCTGTTCTCAAGAGCCGCGGTCCACCGGCTCGTCCAGGTGACCTTGTCCGGGGTGCGGCGTCCGCTCTGACCAATGGTGATCCCGCTGGTGGTGAGAGGCGCTCCCCGGCTGCGCTGCCACCCGAATGGAGGCCGGGGCCGCCTGCAACTCTTGGACAGCTAATCACTCCGGCAGCTTCCTCCGGCCCGGCTGGTGGTACACGGGGTAGATGTCGATGTTTTGGATTTCCCACGTGCTCCAGTCGCGTCTCGGGACTTCACTCTTGCCGGAGGTGGAATCGGTCGTTCACGGTTTCAATCCGGGTTGTGGATGCGGTTGGGATGTCGAGGCCCCAGATGTGGTCGTCGGTCTTGCCGAGGATGGCGCCGAGTGCCAGACGGATGGGCATCTCATGGGAGACGGCCACGATGTTTGCTCTCGGATGGGTCTTGGCGTGGACTTCGAGGGCGCGAAGTGTTCTGATTTCGACGTGTTTTACCGCTTCGCCACCGGGTGGTGTGGCGCTGAGTGGATCGGAACGGAAGGCTGTGTAGGCCTCGGGGTTCAAGACTGCAGCCTGGGCTGGGGTGAGACCCTCCCAGGTGCCGTAGTCGATGTCGATCAGGTCCGGGCTGGTGATCACATCGAGCCCTGCCTGCTGGGCGATGGCTTCGGCCGTCTCGACTGCTCTGCGGAGGGGGCTGGAATAGATCGCCTCGGGTCGGACTGGGGCGAGTTGGCGTCCCGCCTCTCTAGCCTGCCGTCTTCCCCGCCGGTTGAGGGCGGGGTCGGTGTGTCCCCGGAATCGGCCTTGGGTGTTGAGGGTGGTCTCCCCGTGTCGGACCAGGTACAGGGCGGTCATTTCTGTTGGGTCCGGTCTGCTTGCGGTCGGCGGATGAACATCCATGCCGATCCCAACCTGGCGAGCACGGCGCCCCATCCGTAGGCCGAGGCAGATCCGACCAGGGTGTAGAGGATTCCGACCATGCTATTGGCTATGACGTCACCGATACTGTCGATGGGCCCGAGGACCCCGAAGGCTCGATCCCTGCGCGGGTCGGGTACCAGCTCTGAGTTCAACGCCGCTGATCCGGCCTCGACCATACCCAGGGAGCTCCCGGCGACGATGAACAGGGCTGCGATGCTACTGGGGAGGGGGTGGAGAGGAGGCCGAAACCGGCACCAGCCAGGGCGACCATTACGTAGCCGAGGGCCACGACTGGTGCCCGGCCGATCTTGTCGGCGATGGCACCGGCGGGATATGCGGATAGCGCGTTGGCGGCGTTGTGGAGTGTGTAGATGAGGACTGCGGTGCTGGCGGCGCCGGCGATGGGTCGGTCGGTTTGGAGGAGGTCGGTGGCCCGGAGGATGAGGAGGGTGTGGGCGAAGTTCCCGGCTGCGTAGAAGGAGAGAGCGACGGCCACGTCCCGTAGTTCGGCGGGGATGTGGAGGAGCTGTCTCCACGGGTATTCGATGGTTCGGCGAACTTCCCCCGGGCTGTGTCTCTCGGTGACATACCGGGAGACCTCCTCGGTGGCGATCGGGCTGCGGGTCCCGTCCCCGTAGACGACCTCGACCCTCGGGTTGGCGCCGTGGATCACGGCGGTGACCACCGAGGTTAGCGGCACCACTCCCACCGGGGGCAGCTCCTCGCCGAGGAGTGCGTTGATGAATGTCGACTTACCCCGTTTGAACTCTCCCAGCACGGCCACCACGAACCGTTGCTCGTCGACCTTCTTCGCCAACTCGGTGGCCTTCTCATACAAGTGTGAAGATCCGCGCTGTTCGCCGATGGCGGCGAGGTCGGCGAGTACTCGATCGAGGCGGCCCCGCAGGTGGAAGTAGTCGGTAGCCGTCATACCCACGGTGCTTCCGGCTTCACCGTCTGGGGCCCGCCCGGATCGGGGGATCATCGTCCAACCCGAAGATACGCCGGTAGAGGTCAGGGCCGTAGCTGGTCGACAAAGGTTCTCCTTCGATCAGCTTGAAGGGGCGACGCCCCCCCTTTCCCCGTGGCGCCCGGAGGAAGAGGGCATGGTCGCTCTGGGTCGCATGAAGCCGGTGGGCCAGGTCGTAGAGGTGAGTGACGTTGAAGACCCTCACCCCGGTTTCGGTCATGGCACGTACAATCTGACGGCCGATCTCCGACCCCTCCCTCTCGTTGGTCGAGGCGAAGGACTCGTTACATAGGAGAAGACATCCCGGGCCGATGGCTTCGGCGATGTCGCTCATCCGGGCAAGCTCCTCTTCTAGCTTTCCCTTCTCCATGGTCGGATCCTCTTCCCGTTTGTAGTGGGTGAACACGCCGTTGACGACACTGGCCCGCAGCGACACGGCCGGGACGAACATGCCGGCCTGCAACATCAGCTGGGCCAGCCCGACGCTGCGCAGGAATGTCGACTTGCCACCCTGGTTGGCCCCGGTGATCACCACCAGGGTTTTCCCGTCGGCGGTCACGTCGTTGCCGACCACCCGTTCCTCGAGGGTCAGGCTGAGACACCCCTCGTAGAGGCCATCGGCGGTGAAGAGGTCGGTGCCGGCCTCATGAGGCTCGGGAAAACAAGCCGGCTCTCCCTTCTCGGTAAGTGTCTCGTGGAGGTTGAGACAGCCCACGTAGAAGGCCAGCTCGGCTCGCAGCACCCGGAAGAAGCTGCGGATGTGATCCGCCGACTGGGCCATGGCGTTGGCGACCAGGTTCACCCCGCGGCTGCGCATGTCTGACAGGGCCTTGAGCCCGGCGTTATCTCGGGGTGGGATCTGGAAGCTGTAAGCGGAACGGGCCCATACCGGGAGGAGGTCCCTCCAGTCGAAGCCACGGGGACGGCGCACCAGATATGCGACCGGGTCGGGTCACCTGGCCCAATTCGGCGTTGACGACCACCCCACGGCGGGGGTTGAGAGCCCGGAGATGGTCGCTCACCTCATCGATGTACCCGTCGCTCAACTCCTGGCGGAGCATGTCGAAGAAGTGAAGCCACCCCTCCGAACGAAAACTATCTCGCGACGTATCGGCGATTTTCCTCAGCCGGACGAGGAGGGGGAGCAACACCTCCAGGACGCGTAGCGACCCGGAGAGGATGGCATCGGGGGAATCCCGAATCACCCCAAAGAACGTCCTCTTCTGCCCCTCCGCCGCCACCACCGCGATCTCATACAGCTCACGAAGCACGTCAGGGTGGTGGAGACAGTCGGCCAGCACCCCCTGGCGGTAGCGGACGGCGTCCGGTTCGATGAGACCGGTGAGAAGCGCTCTTCTCGACACCTCGTGGAGGAACTCGTCGCCACGGGACATGGCCGTCAGCAGCGTGTTGAGCTCCAAGTCCTGGGCCAACGCCTCCTCGTTGACCGGCAGCGCCGCTTCCAGGTCGAGGTCCTGGCTGCGGTGCATAAGAAACACCTTCATGACGTCACCCGCCGCCTCAGCTGCTCGTAGGTGAGCTGATACTTCTCGGCGATAGCAAAAGCGTAGGCCAAGCCATCCGCCGGCGTCCTCACGATCCGGAAGGTACGGATCGTCGGATCCTCTGGCTCCACTTGGGCGACCATGCTCACCATTGCCTCACTCAACGAGGCCAGCTCGTCAACGAAGGTCACAAACACACACAGCAGGTCCCTCTCCAGCACCCGGTTCATCACTCGGGTTCCCAAGAAGACGGCGTCGTCCAAGGTGGTTGAGGAGAAGCCTTCGTTGACCACCACGAGACTGTCGGCGGTCGCCTCCTCCAGGATGCGATGGCCCCGCACCAGCTCGTCCTCCAACTTGCCTCGCAACGTCGACAACTGCTCCTCTTTTTCGAAAAGGGTGAACACCAGGTCGGGAAGAAACAGACGCGCCCGACGAGCCGGGATGGGAAGACCCAAGCCTGCCAGATAGTGGATCTGTCCGAACATGCGGGCGAAAGTGGTCTTACCCCCCTGGTTGGGGCCGGTCACCACGATCGCCCTCTCCCGTCCGGTCAGGTGAAAGTCGTTACCAACCACCGTCCCGCCTCCCCCTCCCAGCTTGGCTGCCAGGGCCAGGTCGAAACCCTCGACCACCTCTGCCTTCTTGGATGTGGCCGACACCTGCGGGTAGCAGAACCCGAGACCTGCGTTCTTCAGAGGCTCGACGTAGTCGAGGAAGGCGAGATAGAACTGGACCTCGCGGTCGAAGCGGGCCACCACCGGATCCACGTACTCCCGATTGCGGGTGCAGTAGTCGTCCAGCCGAGTGAACAGCCGCGGATTTAGGAGTCCGACCAGATCCAGGATCTGAGCTTCGACATGATTCATCCTCGACAGGCGAGAGAACTCGACCCGGTAGTCCTTCACCTCTCCCTGTTTGAACTTGGCGAAGGTCTTCTCCACCTCGAGGCTGTAGTCGTCTCCCCCCTCGTAGGTGCGGACCGTGACCCGGTCGCCTCGAATCTGCACCGCATAGCGGACCGCGGCCAGCTCGTCTGCAAGCTCGAGTCCCTCCTCGCGCACTGAGCTGAAACGAGGGGAGGCGGTGTAGTCGGTGAGAAACTCCCGGAGTCCCCGAAGCGCCGGCGAGGCCAGCTCGACCCGACCCATTGCTGCGCTCAGCGAGACGACGGCGCCGCTGTAGGTGATCATCGACTCCAGCAGCCACCGCTCCCGGTGGTATCTGTGGCGGAGGCCCATCGCAAGATCATGTCGTCGCCGCGCCACCCGCATCGCCTCTGCGAACCCCTCCACCGCATCCCGAACCTCAGCACGTTCAAGGTCGGCAGCGGCCGCCTGCCGGTAGCACACCGTTGCCACGTCTCGCAAGGGAGTGAAGAAAATAGACTCCAGGTGATAGTCTTCCCGGCCCTTCACCGTCGATTCGACCACCTGGTCCAGGTTCAAATCACCGAAACAGTCCGGCTCGTCCACCGTCTCGCTGGCGACGTCGCTGTCGGGACTCTCGAACAGGATGCTGTCGAAGCTCCCGGCGCGGCTCGGCGGGAGTTTTGGCGGATCAAACCCGAGGCGCTCACTGTTTGTCATCAGCTTCCACCGTTCTCAATGCTTCCGGTAGAAGCCATCAGCCGCGTGTGTGATGCGGCGGTTCTCAGGCGGGCTTCATCGCCTTCCTCCGGATCTTACCGCACCCGGAGGTATACCCACGGGTTTCGTTGCGTTAGGGTGTGGGCGGCGATGGAGCCCGCCGTTCAGACCGCCGCAAGGCTGATGGCTCCTACCTCATAGTCCTGTGACGTCGGCTAGGAGGTAGGTGATGCGGTCGGGATCGGTCGTCTTGGGTGGGGCGCTGGGGACTCTGGCCCGATGGTGGGTCGAGGGGGTTTTCCCACTATCTCCACCCGGTTTGCCCTGGGGGACCCTGATTGTCAACATTTCTGGAGCGTTCGCCCT
>WHTL01000101.1 GCA_009377735.1 Acidimicrobiia bacterium | reverse complement strand
GATCCGGTGAGGCGTGACATCCTTGAGCCGTTGTGGAACGGTGGCGATAGAGTCCCGCAATGTCGAATTGGAGTACACGACATCATCGCCCGAGATGAGCAGAGTCCCTAGTGGCAGGGTATCGAACAGCCCCTCCAACATTCTGCGCTCGGCCTCGACAATGTCGAGCCGGGACGCCAACTCGTGTTTCATCGCCGCAAGAGCTTTTCCAACCTGGTCGATTTCGGCGATCGATGACGTAGGAGGCTCGCGGTCGAGATCTCCCGCAGCGATTGCCGCTGCGGTATCCGACAGCTGACGCAGTGGGCCGCCCAGGTATCGGGTCACCAACGCAACTGCGGTGATACCTACCAGACCGGAGATGCCCATTACCAGCAGCATCCTGGTGCGGAACTGGGTCAGGGTCGTCTCGAACGCACTCTCCGCCACCGACACTCGCAAAGCCCCCTCCGTGGTCGGTACCGCCACATACGTCTGGGGGAAGCCCGTCGTATCCGAAACCCTGGTGTCGTCTCCTACACCATCCCTAAGAGCTTCAAGAATCTCAGGGCGGTCGGCGTGGTTCTCCATCTGGGCGGGATCCGCCCTGGAGTCGGCAACGACTTCGCCGTCGGCGGCCACGACCGTGATGCGGATATTCTCGTCCGCCGTGACCGTCTCCACCCAGGTCTGGACATCGTCTTCAGGAATCAGACGTGACAACGATGCTGCTTGTCGTTCCAGCCCGCCTACCAGCTGACCGCTCAGGGCATCGCGTGCGATCTGATCGCCCACGAAGCCGACCAGGACCATAAGAAGCAAGAAGGTGATGGTATAGGCGACGAGAAGACGGGTTGCGAGCCGGTGGTGAGCCCTAGGACGACGGCTCATCCAAGAACTTGTATCCGAGGCCGCGTATGGTGACGATCTGCACCGGATTGGAAGGATCCGCCTCCAACTTATGCCGTAGCCGCTTGATATGGACATCCAGGGTCTTGGTGTCGCCAAAGTAGGAGGAGCCCCAAACCTCGTCGATGAGGTTTTCGCGGGTGGAGAGCCGGTTGCTGCGCCGCATCAGTGCCTCCAACAGTTCGAACTCCTTGGGACGCAGATCGACCACGCCACCGTCGACTATGACCTCATGGGCGTCGAGATCAAGGGTGATGTTAGCCCCGCGGAGCACTTCGTTAGTGTCGGCGTACTGGCCCGACCGGCTGGAGCGTCTCACCTGTGACCGCACCCGGGCCACCAGCTCCCGCATGGAGAAGGGTTTCGTGACATAGTCATCGGCGCCCAACTCCAGTCCAGCGACCTTGTCTGCTTCCGAGTCCCGCGCCGTCAGCATGATGATGGGCACATCGGAGTCCCGTCTGATCTGACGGCAAACATCGAGTCCCGACAAACCGGGCAACATGAGATCGAGAAGCACCAGAGCCGGGCGATGGCGTCGAACGATGGCGGTCCCGTCGAGACCGTCAGAGGTGGTTTTGACGGTGAAGCCCTCCATCTCTAGGGCGTACGCCACCGACTCAGAGAGGGCAGGCTCGTCCTCGATGACCACCACCAGTGGGCCTTTCCTGCCGTTTGGGGCATCAGCGGATAGGGGCGGCCGCCGCCGCGAATCTCCCGTCATCATGCGGTCATCATCCTCCGATCCGCTCACGCCCTCAAATGCCCGACTCATCGAACTCGCCCATTTCACCTGTGATGAGGAACGCCACATGCTCGGCGATGTCCACCACCTGATCACCCACCCGTTCCAGGGCACGGGACACCATGAGACCCTTGGTGGCGAACTCCAGACGATCGCGGTCGGGGCCGGCCTCCACGACCTGGCGATACATGTCACGGTTGAGTCGATCCACCGGCTCGTCCATCGCTGGGAGAAGTCTCGCTTCATCGATATCCCGTCGAACGAAGGAGTCGATACCGGCTCGTATCATGTTCCGCACGAGGTCGCCCATCTCGTTGATCTGGTTCACCATCAACTCGACCGGGGGAAGACCGGAGGCGGCCTGTGCCATCTTGGCGATGTTGACCGCCTGATCCCCGGTCCGTTCCAGCGTGATGGCGGTTTGGAGGAGAACCGCCATCGTCCGCAGGTCTCCGCCCATCGGCTGCTGACGGGCCATGAGTTGTAACCACTTCTCCCTGGTCACCAGAAAGGTCTCATCGATAGCGTCGTCGAGATCGACCACGCGTTGGGCCAAATCCATGTCGAGATTGCAGAAGGACTCTACTGCCATACCCACCATCTGCTCCGCCCGGTCGGCAACGTCGATGAGGTCGCGCTCCAGTTGTTCCAGCGATTTGTGGAAATGTGATCTTGTGTCGGTCATGGGATCTCCGGATGGTTCCATCAGCCGAACCGACCGGTGATGTAGTCTTCGGTCTCTGTCTGTGCGGGTGACGTGAACAATCGGTTCGTCAGGTCGAATTCTATTAGCTTGCCGGTCCGTTGACCATTATCGGTCACATCGACGCTGAAGAAGGCGGTCCGATCCGAAACCCTGGCCGCCTGTTGCATGTTGTGGGTGACGATGACGATGGTGTAATCCCGCTTGAGCTCGAGCATCAGCTCCTCGATTCGCAGGGTGGCTATCGGGTCGAGCGCCGAACACGGCTCATCCATGAGGAGGACGTCGGGGCTGGTGGCGATCGCCCGGGCGATGCAGAGACGCTGCTGTTGGCCCCCCGATAGGGCTAGACCACTCTCGTCGAGCTTGTCCTTGACCTCATCCCAGAGTGCTGCCTTGCGGAGGCTCTCCTCGACGATGTCGTCGAATCCACCTTTCGTGCCGGCTATCCGTGGCCCGTAGGCTACGTTCTCATAGACGGACTTGGGGAACGGGTTCGGCTTCTGGAACACCATCCCGATCCGTCTGCGCACCTCGACAGGATCCACGTTTTTCCCGTACAGATCTACACCGTGGTATTGGAGGTTCCCTTCCACCTGCGCCGTCTCGATGAGATCGTTCATCCGATTGAAGCAGCGGAGGACGGTCGACTTGCCACATCCGGAGGGGCCAATCAGAGCCGTGATCTCGTGTTCTCTGATATCGACGGTGACATCCTTGACGGCTCGGAAGTCCCCGTAGTAGACACTGAGATTCTCCACCCCGAATATGACAGGATGGTCCTCGAGCTCGGAGGGCTCCTGGTTCACAACGACGCCCGGAAGGCGTTCGGCCCGATCGTTGCCTGGTTCGCTGCTGGGATCTGCCGTCACGGTACGGGGCTCCTGTGTCATAGGCTTTTCCTCTCGAAATAGTCGCGGGCGATGATGGCGGCGGCATTGACGATCAACAACATGACCAAGAGAACGATGATGGCCGCCGAAGTGAGCGCAACGAACTCCTCCTGAGGTTGTCTTGCCCAGTTATAGATGATCATCGGTAGGGAGGTGTAGGACTGCTCGGTCATGAGACTCACGAATCCGACACCATCGGGCACGGAGAAGTAGAGGGAGAGGACGGCCCCGGAAAGAAGGAGGGGGGCAGTCTCGCCAAAGGCACGGGCGATCGTGAGGACCGATCCTGTGAGGATGGCCGGAATGGCGACGGGGAGGACATGATGGCGGATCGTCTCCCAGCGAGTTGCACCCACTCCCATGGATGCCTCCCGAAGTGCGGAGGGCACCGCTCGAAGCGCCTCCGAGGTGGTGATGATCATGATGGGTAGGACGAGGAGGGCGAGCGTGAGGCCACCGGTGACGACGGTCCTGCCTCCGGTGATGCCTGTCAGGACGTTCACGAAGACGGTGAGACCAAGGAGCCCGTACACGATCGACGGCACACCCGCAAGGTTGCGGATGTTGGTGGTGATGGCAGTCGTTACCCGGTTGGTAGGAGCGTACTCCTCGAGGTATATCGCGGCGGCGACACCCAGGGGGAAGGAAACGACGATGACCACCACCGTAAGGGCGATGGAGCCCATAACCCCCTGCAGGATCCCCGCGTTGGCTGCATCCGGAGACAAGCCCTCGGTCAGGAAGGCGGTGCCTCGTTCGGTGAGGAGCCCCCAACCGCCGATGAATACATCGGTGAGTAAGACGGCCAGCACCACCAACGAGCTCAGCAACGCCACCAGTAGCAACCCACTGACCAGGGAGTTGACGACATTCACCCGCTTCCCCTCGAGGGCACCACGCACCAGGTCGGTGGTGGTATTCGTCGAGGATGTGACAGTCGCCATCAGTACTTCTGCCTAAAGCGACGGACGACCCTCTCCGAGAGCAGATTGAGGAGCAAGGTGATCACAAACAACATGAGTCCTATGAAGAAGAGACTCTGGAACGGATTGAGTTCCACCGAGGAGGCACTGGTCACCTGGTCGGAGCCGATGGCGAGGTTGGCCATCGCACCGGTCATGGTGAGGCCACTCGTGTCCGGGAGCCAGGTGAGAATTCCCGAGGTTCCCGCGGCGAGAGCCACGACCATCGTCTCTCCGACGGCACGGGAGAGCGCCAAGATCAGTGCGGCCACGATTCCAGACAGGGCAGCGGGCACCACTACCCGGAGGCTGGTATGCCACTTCTTCGCCCCCAGTCCGTAAGACGCTTCCCGGAGGGCCTTGGGAACCGCCCGCATTGCATCCTCGGAGACGGAGGCGACAAGTGGAACGATCAGGATTCCAACACCGATACCGGCGGCGAGGAGGTTAGACCGATCGACGTCGATGATTGGTTGGATCAGACTCGGTGTGAGGAAGTTGAGGGCGAAGAAGCCCAGGACCACCGACGGGATGCCAGCCAGGATCTCCAGGGTGGGCTTGAGGAAACGCCTGACGTTGCGTCGGGCGTACTCGGAAAGATAGACGGCGGCACCGAGTCCCAGTGGCGTGGCCACGACCATGGCAATGGCGCTCACCATGAGGGTGTGCCAAAAGATGGTGAGGATGCTGTAGCGACCTCGTCGTGGAAGCCATCCGCTGTCGAAGAACGCCGACATGTCGACGGCAGAGACGAAGCTCCACGCCTCACCCGCGAGAGACACCACGATCGCCATGGAGATGAGCATCGAGAGGGCTGCAGCCGCAAAGAAGACAGCGCGAATGCGACTCTCCCGACGCTGTCTCCTCCGATCCCCGGAGAGATCGATCTGCTGAATTGTGGAGGTGCTAGTGGTCATCTACTCGAGTCTGTGGGTGCCCGCCGGGCCGAAGCCCGGCGGGGGATTGATAAGGAGCTCAGGCTCCCGTCGCTTCGGTCCAAGCGGACCTGGTGGCTTCGATTCTTTCATCGGGCAAGGACACGTAGCCTGCCTCCTCCACGAAGGCGAGCCCCTCGTCGGAAAGGTAGTAGTCGACGAAAGCCTGCGTCTGCGAGCTCAGATCACTCGTCTTCACATAGATGTAGAGAGAGCGGCTCAGTGGATACGTGCTATCGGCGATGGTCTCCTCTGTCGGTGCGACACAGCCGGACTCCCCGTCGTCGACCTCGATGGCCTTGACGGCATCGCTGTTCTCGACATAGAAGGCATAGCCCACCCAACCGAGCGAAGTGTCGTTGCCGGAGAGGTTGTTGATGATGACGTTGTCGTTTGCCTCCGGGCTGTAGTCGGCCCTGGTGAAGATGGAGTCCTCACCGACCCGTTCCTCGGCCAATCCCTCGATGACGAGCTCCACGAAGCTGTCGTAGGTGCCCGACTCCTCGCCGGGCGCTGTGATAACCAGAGGCACGTCGGGATAGGGGGCGTTGGGCGCTCCGAGTTCGGAAGCGAGGTCGTTGGCATCACTCCAGTTCTGGAAGCCCTCCGACTCCGGACCGAGAAGTGCGTAGAGGTCGGTGTATGCGAGGCAGCTGATTTCCTCATTAGCTGGGGAGGTGAGCACCGCCATACCGTCGATGGCGATCTCCAGTTCCACGAACTCGATTCCAGCTTCCTCGCATATGGCGATTTCGTCGTCAGCGATCGGACGGGAAGCATCGGAGATGTCCGTCTCGCCGGCACAGAAGCGGGCGAACCCATCACCGGTGCCCGGGCCTTCCACGGTGGTGGCGGTCCCGTTGGCTTCGTCATGGGCCTGAGCCACCAAGGCCGATATGGGTTCGACTGTCGACGATCCCGACACGGTGATGGTGCCACTCCCCCCATCGTTGGTGGCGTCTTCCCCGCCATCTTCGCCTCCAGTAGTATCACCACCTGCATCTGCCCCGCCACACGCCGCTAGCACCATTACCAGGGCAGCCACTAGGGCAAGAAGACGTAACACACGTGCGTTCATCAGGTATCTCCGTGATCAGCTTGGGTTTGTGCCACAAAAGGTATCGATCCCACCTGTCCGTCCCCCAGCACCAAGGTAAACGGAAAATGAACTCTTACTTCTGGGGGCATCCGTCCCCCAGACCTTTCCAACTCCGCGACCCGATCATTCGCGACCACCGAAAAGGATGCTAAGGGGGGTGTGGGGGGCTTCACTTTGCGAGCGAAGCGATGCAAAGATCGGCCCCCCACAAGAAATCGGGGTTACTTCCAGCGGCCTCGGGCGTCGGCTAGGCCTTGGAGGGAGACGTGGGCGTTTACGCCTGTTTCGATAGGAACACGGGTCCAGGTCCCATTGCTGTCCAGCTCCCAAGCCAGTTCGTCGTCGGCCAAGAGCACCTCGAGCGTTTCGTCGAGGCGTCCTCGGAGCCTGGGATCGGTGATCGGTGTGAGGGCCTCGACCCTGCGGTCGAGGTTGCGAGGCATTAGATCGGCCGAGCCGATCAAGTAGCTGCGTTCGGCGCCGGCTCTGCCGAAGCGATAGATTCGGGAGTGCTCCAGATACCTTCCAACGATCGAGCGCACCCTGATGTTCTCCGAGAATCCGGGAACCCCGGGTCGCAGACAGCAGGTGCCTCTCACGATGAGGTCAATCTCCACCCCCGCCTGGGAAGCTTCGTAGAGCGCCTCGATCATCCCGGCGTCGACGAGAGAGTTCATCTTCATCGTTATCTGACCGTTTCCGGTCTCGGACTCAAGACGGATGAGGTCGAGAATCCGACGACGGATCCCATTCGGGGACACAGCCAACTCTCGGTAGTGGGTCTGACGGCTGTAGCCGGTGAGATAGTTGAAGAGATCACTTAGGTCGGCACCGATCCGCTGGCTCGCGGTGAGTAGGCCCATGTCCTCATAGGTGCGGGCGGTGGTGTCGTTGAAGTTTCCCGTTCCCACATACCCGTAGCGCTGGATCGCACCTTTCTCGTCCCTCACCACGAGGGCGATCTTGGTATGGGTCTTGAGACCGACGACGCCGTAGAGGACGTGAACACCCGCCTCCTCCAGCCGTTGTGCCCACTCGATGTTGCGTTCCTCATCGAAGCGAGCCTTGAGCTCAACCAAGACGACCACCTGTTTTCGGGCCTCCGCCGCCGCGATGAGAGATTTGAGGATCGGGCTGTCCTTGGAAGTTCGATACAGGGTCAGCTTGATGGCAAGCACATCCGGATCGCGCGCCGCCCTACCGACGAAGTCCTCGACGGTGGCGGAGTACGAGTCATAGGGAAAATGGACCAGCAGGTCACCTTCGCGGATGACAGAGAAGATGTCGGGTCTTTCCCCATCTCTAGAGTGCAGCCGAGGGGGCACGGTCCAGGTCCACTTCGGATAGTGGAGGTCATCACGGTCGATGGATGCGAGGGCGGAAAGACCAGAGAGATCTAGCGGGCCATCCACCGTAACCACATCCTCATCTCCGATGCCCATCTCCCGCTGCAGGAGATCGAGCACCTCATCGGACATCTCCGGATGGATCTCGAGTCTCACGACAGCACCAAACCTGCGACGGGTGAGCTCGGACTCGATGGCGACCAGGAGATCGCTCGCCTCATCGTCCTCGATCTCAAAATCGGCATTTCGAGTAACCCGGAACACGTCGTGGCCGAGAATCTCCATTCCAGGAAACAGCAGGTCGAGGTGCTCGGCGATAATCTGCTCCAAGGGCACGAACCGTCGGCCGTCGGGGAGGACGACGAATCGGTCGAGGATGGGTGGCACTTTGACCCGGGCAAACTTGGACACACCCGTGTCGGGGTCTCGCACCAGAACGGCGAGATTTAGAGAGAGGTTCGAGATATAGGGAAACGGATGGGCGGGGTCGACGGCGAGAGGGGTCACCACCGGGAATACCCGCTCGTGGAACTGCTCATCCAGGAACGTCCGGTCCTTGGCAACCAGCGTGTCGTAGTCGACCAGGGCAATACTCTCGTCGGCAAGGGCGGGTGCGATTTCCTTGTTGAAGATCCTCGACGCCTCGGCATACTGTTCGTCCACCAGGACCTTGATCTCTTGCAGCTGCTCGATGGGGGTGAGCCCGTCGGGTGGAGTTCGCTTCAACCCTGCCGAGACCTGCTGTTTGAGACCCGAAACCCTCACCTGGAAGAACTCGTCGAGATTGGACGCCCAAATGGAGAGGAAGTAGACCCGTTCCAGGAGCGGTACATGATCTCCGGCCGCAAGAGCCATCACCCGGGCGTTGAAGCCCAGCCAGGAGATCTCGCGATTGATGTACAGATCAGATTGCACGGTGCTTATTGCGCTCGGTCGTTCCACAGGTGGTTCTGATCGTACCTTCCGCCGGTAACGATCACCCTGCCATTTGGCAAAAGGTTGAGAACAACCCCAGAAATCAGATGGTCCCTTATCAGTGCTGGTGGGCCTTACCCGCCAACCCGTTGAGAAGGAAGCTGCGGACTATGGGGAGGACACGATCCAACTCGGCGCGGGCATCGGAGGACTGAAACACCAGCTTCGCCGCCGACATGGTGGTGTCGTGGACCAGGGCACCGAGCACATCGGGTGGCATCGCCGAGAACACCTTCCGCTCGACGCCGTCCCGGTATGCATCACCCATCGCAGTAGTGAGGGATCCGTGAGCGGCGGCGATCCTACTCTGTGCATCGGGGGACAATGACGACTCGGCACGGTGCAGTATCAGCCCCAGTACGGGATCTTCGACCACGAAACTGATCATCCCCGTGGCGATGGTCAGGAAGCGCTCGGCGGGGTCCGGAATGTCCTCGGATTCGGAAATGATGTCATCGACCACACCGGGGAGAGTGCCTTCCACCAGAGTCGCCACCACATCGCCGAGATCTGTGAAGTACTCATACACAGTGGTTCGCCCGATTCCCGCAACCGACGAAACATCACCCAGACTCAAGCCCTCCAGGCTCTCGGTTTCCACGAGGAGGGTTTGCAGGGCATCGAGAATCCGTTGGCGAGTAAGGGCCTTGTGTTCCTCGATGGTGGCGGCGTTGATCCTGGGCACGTCAAGCCGATGGTAGAGGGGATGGGGACACTAACACCTTACTGGCCACCGAGATCTCCGAGACGCTTGGTGAACTCTTCGGGGAGCCGGCCCAGGCTCGAAAGGAACAGGTCAGCACCCAGACCGACCGCCTCCTCCTCACTGGACAAGCCGAGACCGCCCACGGCAACCCGCACCTTGGGCTCGGCATCGTGGACCGCATCAATGAGACCACTGACCGCTTCGAAACCGTTTGGTTCCGTGACTGTGATCACAACGGCGCGGAGATGATGGGCATCGGCCATGACCCCCACGAGGGATGCAGCATCGACATCGGTACCCATCTCCAGAACGTCGAACCCCTCACCACGGAGGATGTCGGCGGTCATCGCCGCTGCCAGACCTCGATGGTCGTTCGGCGGGGTAACGGTAACCACTGCTCCCTTCTTACGGCCTGGCCGAGCGAAACGGTGGCCGAGCCGACCCACCAGACGAGCCGCCACGGCGTGGGCGATGTACTCCACCTGCGGAGGCACCTCACCCGCTCGCACCGCCATCGTTATGGCCGTAATCGCAGGTGACATCACCTCGGTATATACCCGGAAAGGATCCGCACCGGAGGAGAGGGCTCCCTCGACGACCCCCCAGGCGCCGGCGAGATCCCCAACTCGGAACCGTTGTTCCAGACGATCCGACCAAGGGGCGGAGTCCCTCTTGGTCGAGGAGGCGTGCTCGGTTCTTCCTTGGAACTTCTGCAGGTCGGCGATCTCGACCTGCCAGGCACCTTCTACTTTATGTGCGGCGAGTTTGCCTGTCCGCACATAGCGGTAGACGGTCATGTAGTGGAGACCTAGACGCTCCGCCACCTGATGGAGCCCGATGGAGTGTCTCATGGAGACACCTTATCAATGGTCCTTGTCGTCAAGTTCACGTGGGAACTCCCTGGTCGGAGAGGTTCTGGGCACACAGAGGAGACCAGCATCTCTCACCCTCCAGAAAAACCTTCAGAAATTTTTCCTTGATTTTACCGCTAAAACTGATAACCTTGAAAACAGAATGTCAGATCTTGAAGTACTTACACGCGAAAACCCCGATCTCGTAACCGATTGGCGCGAACTTGCGGCCTGCCGGGATCATCCCAATGATCTCTTCTTCCCCGCCGGGGAAACAGGCCCCGCCGCCATCCAGATCGAGAAGGCCAAGGGTATCTGCGATACCTGTGAGGTCTCCGATGAATGCCTCCTGTTTGCTCTTGAGAGCAATCAGCGTGACGGCATCTGGGGTGGGCTCACCGCCGACGAGCGGCGCCGACTCCGTCGTCGCTGGCTCGCCGAACGTCGTCGCTCCGCCGGCTGAGGAACCTCTCCGATGGGGAACCTCTCCGATGGGGAACATTGAAAACTGGTTCGCTGTCGTCGCGCTCACGCGCTGATCGATGACGAGCTACGGATTCTGGGACTCTCCCTTGTCGGCTACTGAGGTAGTGGCCGCAGCCACCACTATCGACATGTTGTCGGCGGTGAGGGCTGGCTCTGGCCGGGTCATTTGGGCTGAGAGCCGTCCCCAGGAAGGCGGCAGAATCACGCTTATTGAGCCGAACGCCGACGGGGAGGAGCGGGAAGTCCTACCCGAGGGATACTCGGCGCGCTCGGCTGTTCATGAATATGGCGGTGCGGCCTTCTCCATCATCGATGGTTCCATCTACTTCGTGAACTGGGAGGACCAGCGCATCTACCGGCTCGACGGGTCGGTGACCGCGGTGACCGAGGAGCCACCGTCGCCGAGATCGTGGCGTTACAGCGTCATAACCGGCAGCGTGGATCAGCTCTTCGCCATCCGCGAACGGCACGAGGCAGACACCGTCCTCAACGAGATCGTCGCCATTTGCGATGGTGAGATGAGTGTGGTCGCCGGCGGCTCCGACTTCTACGACGCCGCCACCCCATCGCCCTCCGGAGAACGGCTGGCGTGGATCGAGTGGGATCATCCCAATATGCCATGGGATGAAACCCGTCTCGTCGTCGCCAACAAGGACGGGTCCGATGCGGTGGTGGTCGCATCCGGGGCCGCGGTGCAGCAGCCGTCGTGGGTCGACGACGACACCCTCGTCTACCTCGACGACCGGTCCGGGTACTGGAACTTGTATCGACACGAGTTGAGTTCCGGGACCGACACTCCTTTGTATGAAATCGACCACGACATGGGCTATGCACCATTCCTCCTCGGTACATCCACCTACGCCGTTGTCGACGAGAACCGGATTGCGGCTGTGGTAATTCGCGACGGGATGGACGAGTTGGGTGTGATAGAGGACGGGCAGTTCCAAGCATGTGCACCCGGCCTCAGTTTCGTCCGCGGCCTCGTCGCCGATGGCGGGATCGTCTATTTCGTCGGAGCTTCGTTCACCCAGGGGATGGCGATCTACCGCCTCGAAGAAGACAATGAGTTGCAGCTCGTCAGCACTCCCAAGCCTGTCCCCCTCGATGAGGACTACATCGCGGTCGGTGAGCATCACAGCTTCGACTCGGGGGACCG
>WHTL01000164.1 GCA_009377735.1 Acidimicrobiia bacterium | reverse complement strand
GTCACTCATCGAGAACGGGAAACGCGAGCCCCGTCTCGGTCAGCTGGGAGAACTGGCAACGGCCGTGGGGGTCTCCACCGCAGAGCTTCTACTCACCGATCCCCCCACACGTCGCGACGGGCTAGAAATTGAGCTCGAACGACGGCAGAGAACACCTGAGTTCATCGCCTCGGGCCTCCCCGAGGTCAAACCGACGATCGGTATGACCGACGAGGTGCTGGAGCGGATCATCGCGATGCACCGTCTCATCGATCAACCCGCTCCCATGTCGGGACCTGCAGCCGAGCTTCGCAAGGCGGCCGCCTCGGTCGCAGGGTGGCTCTCCGACCACGACGGATACCTGAGCGAGGTGGAGCGCGTCGCCGGCTCGGCACTCGACGCCATCGGCTACGCGGGGAATGGACCGCTGGCATCCTCGGATCTGAACGACATTGCCGCCTGGACCGGGTTTCGGGTGCGGACGGTTGATGAGATCCCGCGGAATGTGCGCTCGGTGGTCGATCACGAAGACCGTCTCATCCTCATCGCTCGTCGTAATGAGCTCAGGGTCCGTCAGGCGCGCAAGGCAATCCTGCAGACGCTCGCCGGCATTCTCCTCGACCATGAGCGACCCGACGACGCCGAGACCCTCCTGCGACAGAGGGTGGAATCCGCCTACTTCGCCGCCGCCGTCCTGGCACCCGAGCGAGCCGCTCTTCCTCAGTTGGAGAGCGCCCGCCGTTCGCGGGAACTGTCGGTAGAGGATCTCGAGGACCGATTCAACCTCTCCTATGAGATGGCTGCATGGCGGTTTGTGAACTTGGCTACCCGCCACCTCGGTATCCGCTCCCACCTCGCCACTGTCAATCTCGACGGGATCATATGGAAGGGATATGGGAATGATGATGTGCCGTTTCCGACCGATCCAGCCGGGTCATTTCTCGCCCAGAGGGCGTGTCGACATTGGGCCGCACGCACCGTTTTCGACTCCGATGATCGATATGGCATTCATCCCCAGTACACCGACACACCCGATGGAACATTCTTCTGTGTCTCCCGGGTCGATCCAGAGCGGAGCGACAGCTACTCGGTGACGATAGGTGTTGGCTTCGACGATGCCCGTTGGTTCCGGGAGCGCGCCACCGAAAGACGTGGCGAATCGTTCTGCCCCGACGGTGAGTGCTGCCGACACACCCCGTCGGAGCTCGCAGCTCGATGGAGGGGTAAGACAACCGTCTCGGCCCGATCACAGGACCGCCTGATCGGCCTCCTGGCACCGGACCCGGAAGTCGGCATCGACTTCACCGAGGTCTACGAGCTCCTCTCCCGGGAGACCGGGCCGTAAGGACAAACTGCAAACCGCGATGGTTGACGTTGTGAAAATGCGCGATCAGCCCACAATTCCACACCCTCGACCCAAAACTACCCCGGACGGCTAACCGTCGGTGATGAACCGGACCGTTTCGGCATCAGGGGCGATACCCAGGGTTACGGTCCCTTCGTCGCAGGTGACGCGACCGACCCCGCTACCGCCTTCGAGAATGCTGTCGGTGTCCGGTCCGGTCGCCTCTGCCCCCGGGAAGGCCGCCGCATAGAACTCGGTCATCGTGGAGCAAAGATCGGTGGGGCCTTCCCCTTCTGCAAAACGGAGGGCCATCGCAGTGTCCTCACCGCTTGCCCAAACGGTCACCTCTCCCCCGGCCCACGACTCCACCCGCTGTCTGGGTTCGGGAAGGGCGGCCTCTGTGTCACCGCCGGGTGCCTCGAGAAGGAACATCAGCTCGGCGGCACCGAAGGTGTCGGACCCTACTTCGGTCCATCCCTGTGGTGCTTTGGGATCGGGCACGTCAACGACCTCGAGGCTCTGGCGTTCGGGAAAGAGCACCTCGGCGGTTGTCTCTGGTGGCGCGTCGTAGACAGCATCGACCTGTTCCCAACCCCCCTCGAGGGTGAGGCCGCACACATAGCCAAGACCCTCCAGGTACGGGAACTCGAGCAGACGACGGACGTGATGGGGGATGTCGCCGAGGGCACCGGTGGTTTCCATACTCGTCATGGTTACCTCGATCAGATCCTCGAAGGACATATGCTCCATCATGAACTGCTGGGAGATGAGGGAGGCATCACCCTCGACCAGGGCAAGTGCGGCTTGCGCGGCATCGCCTCCTTGGTTCTCGTCGATTGCCTCAAGATCGGGAAGTCCTAGAACATCATCGGCAACCGCGTGCTGCACCTCGTGGGCCACCACCAGAGCCCCGAGAGCATCGATCTCCTCGGAGCCGATCACCAGTTCCCCGGTCTCGGGATCGTAGAATCCCCCAACCGCCGCGTCGAGTGCGTCCAGTTGGATCTCGGCGATGTCCCGCTCCCCGGGAATGGCGCCGAGCGAGGTGTACAGCCTGGTCTGATAGTCCACCACTTCGGGATCGAGGTCCTCCTCTGTGAGCTGCCGGACACGACGGGCAACCTCCTCCCGAGTGGCGAACTCGATATCCAGGTCCTCGTCCGAGGAGATTCCACGGTCCTCGGCGACGAGTTGGGCGATCGCCTTAACCTGGGTGGCAGGGTCGCCCTCGGGAATGTCGCCCTCGCTTCCAAAGTTCATCGCCCCGGGATTGAGGCACTCCATCACGTTGGGGTCGAGTCCGCCCGCCATACCCCCCAACCCGCCATCGCCGCCGCCCTCGATCAGCTCGTCGAGGAGGGCACCACCATCCTCACCGAGGGCGTCCTCGAACATCTCGCTCAGCTCGTCGTCGATACTCCCGATGGTCGAATCGTCCGTAGTGTCGGCCGCGGTGGTGTCGGCCACCTCCGTGGTTTCCACCGATGTCGTCGATCCAGCCGTTGTCTCGGGCGTCTCCGTGGTGGACGTGACCGCCGCTAGTTCGTCTACGAGGTCCTGGGCGCGGGAATCCATCAGCACATAGACAACACCCGCCAAGACCAATCCCATGATCACCGCGACCACGGTCGCAGCCTTCCATCCACTGGAGCTTTCCCCGTTCATGGTGGTCAACCTACTCGGACGGGGAAGCAAGTAGAAGACCTCTGACATCCAGTCTTCACAAATACCTCGAATCCACGTGGCGCTTCGGTATCATGTTCGCCACTCAACACAGGGAGGTAGGGATGCGGAAAGATCCGCTCACCATCCGTATTGATCGACACTGGCTCCGTCTGGGTGCCGTAGTCGTATTGTTGGCGGCCCTCACGATCTCCAGCGTCGCCTGGGCGAGCCATCGCTTCAATGATGTCCCCGACAGCAACGTGTTCCACGACGACATCACCTGGTTGCATGTAAACGGTGTGACCCTCGGTTGCAACCCGCCGTTGAACTCCCTCTACTGCCCCGACGACCCCGTGACCAGGGAGCAGATGTCGGCGTTCATGCGACGTCTCGCCGAGAACCAGGTGGTCGACGCGGCAACTGCCATCGAGTCCGAGAGCGCGGCCAACGCCGACAACTCGGAGCTCTTGGGCAACCAACCACCCGAAGACTTCGTGCAGGATCTGCAATGGGTGGAGACATCGGCGACCAGCCGGATCGCCCCCGGCAATGAGGTCGTGTTCTCCGTTACCTGCCCCACGGGTTCCGCCGTGATATCTGGAGGCGCCCGCGAGAACGGGGATGGGTACGTCCTCACCGATACTCAGCCGGCCGCCGACCGAAGCGGATGGCAGGTCGAGTACCGCAACAACACCGAGAACGAGCAGAACGCACCGGTAACGGTCTATGCCCTCTGCGGCGCCTACAACGACAAGTCGGCCTCGGCGGCATTCGACGCAGCGGAGGCCGACCCCAACCGGTAGCCCGGGAACATTCTTCCCCCTCGAGATCAAAGGCGCGACCACCGAGGCTGCTTTGCCCCCCTGCCTGCTTCGCAGCAACCTTCCCCCCGCCTTCGGCGGGGGGACAATCATATTTTTCGACGCGGCTGGAGAGAGGCCCGCGTATATTCGGATCGGTAGGCCGAGAGAAAGGGAAGGCTATGTCCGATTCCGAGAGACCGACTGCTGTCACGGCAGAGGAGGTGCCAGACAAATACCTACCGGGGGTACCCTACCGGGATCTTCCCGAGCCCACAACACTCCGCAAGATCGTCGGCCCGAGTGTGATACTGCTCGCCGTCTCGATCGGATCGGGCGAGTTTGTGCTGTGGCCCTTCATTAGCTCGCGGGTGGGTGTTGCGTTGTTGTGGATCGCCATGATCGGGATCCTCACGCAGTACTTCATCAATATGGAGATCGAGCGTTACACCCTGGCCACGGGGGAAACCGCGGTGACCGGATTCACCCGATTGTGGAAGCCTTGGGCGTGGTTGTTCATTCTGTTCACGGCCATACCGTGGGTGTGGCCTGGGTGGGCAACGGGTGCCACCACCACGGCAGGGTTCGTGTTCGGCTGGGACACGGGAACGGTGAACGTGGTAACCGTCCTTGGACTGTTTGCCATCGGGATCGCCCTCACCGTTTCACCCGTGGTCTACAACGCGGTGGAGAAGTTCCAAATGGTGATGGTTGGCGTCATCATGGTGTTCCTCGTCATCGCCTTGTTCCTCGCCACCAATGGAGAGGACTGGGCGGGTGTCGTGGCCGATGCCGCGCTCCCCGAAATGGTTGGTGGGCCCATTGCCGACGACGCCATCACCGTGGCGGTGCTCCTCGGTGCCCTGGCGTTCGCCGGTGCCGGTGGCAGTGTCAATCTGGCGCAGAGCAACTGGATCCGGGACAAGGGAATGGGGATGGGCGCCTACGCCCCGCGCATCGAGTCTCCGATCACGGGGAACCCGGAGGCGATCGCATCAATCGGTGCCATTTTCCCATCCGACGAAGAGAACCTACGTCGCTGGCGTGGGTGGTGGAAGATCGCCAATCAGGAGCAGTTCTGGTTCTTCTTCGTGCTTGGATTCCTCTCCATCGTGATCCTGGCGGTGCTCACCGCATCCACGGTGTTCGGACAGGACGTGGGAGAGGGCTTCGATTTCATCAGAGCCGAAGGAGAGGTGCTCGGTGAGCGGATCGGTACCTGGTTTCAGACCTTCTTCTATCTGACGGGAACCGTGGTGTTGTTCTCCACCAACCTCGGCGTTCTCGACCACGTTGGTCGGGTGATCGCCGATATCCTAAAGATCAACTGGCTGCGTGACAGCGACCGGTGGACGGAGAGCAACCTCTATTTCGCGATCGTGTGGGCTGAGATCGTCTTCGGCTCTCTCATCCTGTTGTTCGCCATCGATCAGCCCCTGGTGCTGTTGGTGATCGCCTCCTCCCTGAACGGGATCGTGATGTTCATCTACTCCATCCTGCTGATCCAGCTCAACCGGAAGGCGCTGCCGGAGGCGATCAAGATCCGGGGAGTGCGGCTGGGTGCGATGGCCTGGTCGGTCCTGTTCTTCGGATACTTCACGGTCTTCCTGATTCTGTTCGACATTCCACAACAGCTCACCGGCGGATAGTGCTCAAGCAGCTCTGGGTAAAGGCGCTCCTTGCGATCATCATCTGGATGGTGTTGATAGTGCTCGCCCAACTGGTGGGGTTGATCTAGGCGCCACCGCCGAGACCACTTTGCACCCCTTCGTGCTACGCAGGAACCTTCCTCCCGCCTACGGCGGGGGGACAATTAGGCCAGGAAGAGGGCTGGTTCTGTCAGGTTTTCCATGAGCATGGCCATGAAGCGGCGGCCCTCTCCGCCGTCGATGATTCGATGGTCGTATGAGAGGGACAGCGGCAGGAGTGGCGCGGTGGTGACCCGGCCCTCTACGACAACCGGCTTCTCTGTGGCGCGACCCACGGAGAGGATGGCCGTGGTGCCCGGGGGAACGATGGGGGTTCCGTGTCCTCCGCCCAGGGCGCCGATGTTGGATACGGTGAAGGTCTGGCCACGTAGTTCGTCGGCAGCGAGGGAGCGGGCCCTTGCTCCCTGGCCGAGTCTCTCCACCTCGGATGCGAGCTCGAGTACCGACTTCGAATCGGCGTCGCGGATCACGGCAACCAGCAGCCCATCCGGTGTGTCGACGGCGATGCCGATGTCGGCCTGGCCGTGGACTTCGATCTCTGACTCGTCGAGGGTGGCGTTGAAGTTCGGGTAGGCGGCCAGGGCGGGCAGGACAGCGCCTACCACCAGTGCCTCGACGGGGATCTTCGTCTCGTGACGGCGTGCCAGCGCGGCACGCACGGCAAGGAGTCGGGTGGCATCCACCTCATCGAAGGTGGTGACATGGGGTACCTCCCGCCAAGATTGGGACATGTTGTCGGCGATGGTCCGACGCAGCTTGGAGAGCCGGGTGCGGCCAGCCTTGCGGGACGGGGCACCAGGCACCGGGGGGAGACCCACCTTCGGAGGAATCTCCACCGGTTCGTCCGTATCGGCCTCCGCCGCCGCGATCACATCATCGCGGGTAATCCGGCCGTCCTTGCCGGAACCCTCGATCTCGGTAAGGTTCACTCCAAGGTCCCTGGCCAGTTTCCTCACCAGAGGTAGAGCCTTCACACCGGTCAGCTTCTCTGCCGCCTGCACTGCCGTGGAGGGAAGCTCCTCGGCCACATCGGAGATCGTGCCCACGATCGGCGCCGCGCTTTCGGACTCACTTTCCGGAGTGTCGCTGTTGTCGATGGGTTCACTCATGTCCCCTTCGCGGTCGATGGTGACCAACACTGCTCCCACCTCGATCGTCTCCCCCTCGGCGGCGCCGTGGGACCGAACGATCCCGGCCCAGGGCGAGGGGATATCCACCACGGCCTTGTCCGTCTCCACCTCCACCAGGGGCTCGTCGACGGCAACGGTCTCACCCTCGGCCACCAACCATCGAACGATCTCGGCCTCGGCCAGACCCTCACCTATGTCCGGAAGTAAGAATTCGGTGCTCACGGTCTCCTCCAGCCCTCTCAATTCTCGAGTGTTCGCTCGACGGTGCCGACGATGCGGTCGACACCAGGAAGATAGTGGTGTTCGGACTTCTTCAGCGGAAACACCGTGTCCCATCCGGTAACCCGAACCGGGGCAGCCTCGAGGTCGTATAGACAGTTCTCCGCCACCGTCGCCACAATCTCACCACCCATGCCACCGGTGAGGGGCGCTTCGTGAACAACCACCAAACGGCCGGTTCTCGCTACCGAACTGAAGACCGTGTCCCTGTCCCACGGAACCAGGGTGCGAAGATCGATCACCTCTGCCGAAACACCCGTCTCCGCCAAGGAGTCGGCCGCTCGCCGGGTTTCGGTCGTCATCGCTCCCCAGGTGACCAGTGTCACATCACTCCCTGAGCGCTCCACCCTGGCAGAACCGATGGGACGCCGATGGTCGGTCCCATCCGGAATCTCCTCCTTGACGGAGCGATAGAGACGTATCGGTTCCAGAAAGATCACCGGATCGGGATCGTCGATCGCGGCGAGCAGCAGCCCCTTGGCGTCGGAAGGAGTCGACGGCACCACCACCTTGAGACCGGGTGTGTGGGCGTAGATCGCCTCAGTCGACTCCGAATGGTGCTCAGCCGCACCGATACCGCCGCCATAGGGCATCCGAATCACCATGGGGACGGTGAAGCGGTGCCTCGACCTGTTGCGCATCCGAGACACGTGGGAGATGACTTGGTCGAATGCCGGATAGGAGAAGCCCATGAACTGGATCTCGCACACGGGCCGCATTCCCCCTACCGCAAGGCCAAGACCCACCCCTACGATGCCCGACTCGGCTACCGGTGTGTCGACGACCCGGTCCGACCCATACTTCTCCAAGAGGCCGTCGGTCACGCGGAAGACACCACCAGTCCTGCCGACGTCCTCCCCGAGGATCATGACCCGCTCCTCGTTGGCCAACGCTTCATCCAGGGCATCGTTGATGGCCTGGGCGACATTCCTCACCGTCATGACTCCGCCTGGCGAAGTTGTTCTGCGAGATTCTCGGGCAACTCGGCGAACATACCGGAGAAGACGTGATCGGGACCGGTCGCATCGATGGACTCCGCCTTCTCGATCGCCTGGTCCATCGTCTTGGATGCATCTTCGACCGCTGTCCTTTCCGCCTCCTCGTCCCAGGCACCGACACTCTCCAGGTACCGGCGAACCCTGACCAGCGGATCTCGCTCCCGCCAGGGGTTCGGCTCATCGTCGGCCCGGTAGCGGCGCGGGTCGTCTGCGGTGGTGTGGGGGCCCAGCCGATATGTGATCGCCTCGATCAGGGTCGGTCCGCCACCGGAAAGGGCACGGTTGCGGGCATCCGACACCGCCGAGACGACCGCGTAGAGGTCGTTGCCGTCCACCTGGACCCCGGGCATTCCATAGGAGTCGGCCTTGATGGCGATGCTCTCCGATCGGGTCTGCGCCTCACGGGGCAGTGAGATGGCATATCCGTTGTTCTGACAGAGAAAGACACACGGCGTCTCGTATACGGCGGCGAAGTTCATCGCTTCGTGGAAGTCCCCTTCAGAGGTGGCACCGTCGCCGAACGAGGTGAGTGCGATCCTGTCCTCACCCCTGAGTCGGGCTGCCCAGGCGAGACCCACGGCGTGGACCATGTGGCCGCCCACGGTTATCGACGGTGGCAGCACCGGAACCCCTTCGGGCGGAGAACCACC
>WHTL01000436.1 GCA_009377735.1 Acidimicrobiia bacterium | reverse complement strand
GGACTGGTAGTCGGCGGTTGCGTGGCGGGAGGGCCGTCGTCGGAGGCGACGACCTCGGTGGCAGGGTCGATGCTTGGGGGCCCATCGTCGCCCATCCCGGGGAGGAGACCGGTGACCAGGAGCACCAAGGTCAATGCCGCAGCCGAACCCACTGTTCCCGCGTCACGGAGGATACGGTCCAGTCCGCCGACGAAGGGGATGGAGGCAAACCAGCCCATGGGTCGCAACCAAGTGAGCTTGCCGATGGAGACCGACATCAGGGCCCGGGCGACTACGGGGTCGAACTGGGAGCCGGCCATGTCGACGATCTCTCGTCTCGCTACCTCGGGGCTCTTGGCCGACTGATAGCTCCTCCCCGAAGTCATCACGTCATATGAGTCGGCCACGGCTACCACCCGGCCACCAAGGGAGATCTCCTCACCTCGCAGACCGCGGGGATAGCCGGAGCCGTCCCACTTCTCGTGATGATCGGCGATCGTGTCGGCCCAGTTGCCCAGCCAGGGGAGAAGCGGCGCCGCGATTTCCATGCCAAGGATTGGATGCCGTTTGATCTGGGCAAATTCACCCGATGTCAGAGGTCCATCCTTGTTGAGGATCTCCTCGGGGATCTCCAGCTTTCCGATATCGTGCAGTAGGGCGGCCCAACGCAGTCTGTCGGTGTCGGCCTCGCTCAGGTCGAGTTCATCGGCGATAAGGTCTGTGTACGCCCTGGTACGTTCGGAGTGTCCCCGTGTTTTGCGGTCGTGTGCGCTGAGGGCGGTGGCGAGGGCGAGGATCGTCTCTGCCGATGTGGCGAGGTCTACGTCACTTCCGGCTTGATGGATGCGACGACGCAGCTCGGACACATTTGTCGACCGGAGAGCAATCCCGAACCGGCTGGGGGCCTTATCGGGGAAGACGAGGGTCATCTTCCACAGTCCGGCCATGGGTGCGAACCGCCTCATGACATTGTCGGCCAGCCAGGCGGCAAAGAATGAGATACCGAGTACCGCGATCCACCACAGGACAACCCCAAGTGTGCTGGTGGGTTCGGGGAGGGTGTTGGCCATTACGGTGGCCGCAAGTACCGCAGCCCCGATCGGCACCAGGATCATCACGAGCGTGATGAGGATGGAAAGAGCCTTCTGGGGCCTCCAGCCTCGATCGGTCGGTGTCACGGTCCCATTATTGGAGATCGGAGCGTCCCGTGGGCTGATTTCGTCCCGGGATCCCTTTCTCTTCTGGGGATCTGTCTCTCCCCATACTCCCTCATACTTGGGTGGTCCTGTCTCGCTGTCATAAATCCGACGTCACGGGAGCGGCCGGGGTTCCCTCTGTTTCGTGGGTGGCGAGTGGTTAGAACGAAAGGCGGGGGTCGGGGCGGTCCGGATCGATCCGGTAGCGCTCTAGCACATCCTTCATCAGATCCGGGTCGGCACCGGAGGTACGAGTTAGTTCCGATATGACGGTGGCAACGACGTAACGATGATCGGTCTCGAAGAAGTCCCGCAGTGCCTCGCGGTTATCGGAGCGGCCAAAACCGTCCGTCCCCAGGGTGGCAAAGGGGCCGGGCACCCACTGGGAGATCTGATCGGGAACAGCCTTCATGAAGTCTGACACCGCAACGATCGGCCCGGGAAGGTCACTGAGCTCTGAGGTGACCTGGGGAGTTCTTGGCTCCGCATCGGGGTGGAGACGGTTCCACCGCTCTATGGTCATTGCCTCTTCCCTCAGAAGCTTGTAAGAGGTAGCCGACCACAGATCGACACCGATCCCGAAATGCTCGGCCAACTCGTCGGCAGCCCGTCGGGCGGCCAGGTTGGCGGTGCCCGAGAACAAGACGGTGGCCTTGTGATCGACACCTTCCGGTGATTCCTTCCAACGGTAGAGTCCGTCGATCACACTCTGATCGACGCCGTCTGGCTTGGGGGGCTGTGCAAAGTTTTCGTTGTAGAGGGTGAGGTAGTAGTAGATGTCCTCGGGATTCTCCCCATACATGCGGTGGAGTCCGTCCCTGACGATTACACCCACCTCGTAGGCGAAGGCGGGATCATATGCCTGGCACGTTGGCACCGTGGAGGCGAGGAGCAGACTGTGCCCATCCTGGTGTTGCAGACCCTCCCCTTCGAGGGTGGTTCTCCCGGCCGTACCGCCGAGCAGGAATCCCCTAGTTCTGGAGTCCGCTGCCGACCAGAGCAGGTCGCCGACACGTTGGAATCCGAACATCGAGTAGAAGATGAAGAAGAG
>WHTL01000303.1 GCA_009377735.1 Acidimicrobiia bacterium | reverse complement strand
TCCGATAACCTATGGCTCATGCCCTCGGAAACGCTCGGTGATGTGATCCGCGCCCGCCGGGACGAACTCGGTCTGACCGAAACCCGTCTGGCGGAGCTGCTCGGTGTGTCTCCAGGCACACTCCGTGACTGGGAGCGAGACAAGAGGCGACCGGCGATGGAGACGGACCGAACTGCATTGGCGGCGGTGCTCGGTGTCGGGAGTGACCTCTTTAACTCCGACTCCCCATCGGATAGTCCAGACCATCTCGCTACACCCGAGCCCGCCTACAATTCCGAGGGGGCTTCACGGGGGCGTCGCCTTCGTCTCGACAGCGAGCCCAAAGATGTCGACGACGAGGAGCACTCCGGCGACGACGAGAACCCAATCGCCGGGGCCTTGGCCACGATCAAGGACTCTGAACTCTTCAATAACCTGAAGGACTCGGAGGTCCTCAATAACCTGAAGGATGCCGACCCGATCTCCGCGGTGAAGGAGTCGGAGTTCGTCTCTACGGTGAAGCAGCGGCTTGCCGAGACGTTCGGACCCGACGAGACCCCATCGGAGAAGTCGTCGTTGCTCGATCCGGAGAGAAAGACCGCGACTCTTGGTCGGCCCAAAGAACCTCAAACTCTCAGCGAGGATCTCTACCACGAGCCCTCATATGTCGAGGATCCCGATGAGATGGACCACTACCGCAATCGCTGGATCATCACTGCGTTCGTGGTGATCGTGCTTCTCATGGTTGCTTTCTGGGCTATGGGCCAGGCTCAGGCCTCACTCACCGACGGGTGGCAGCGTATGTTCGAAATGCTGAATATCTGACCAACCTGTGGCATAATCTCCATACCAGAGAAAGGAGGTGGTCCAACTAGTGAGTAGTACGATTTACGGGACCCTGGAGGTGGCCGAGCGCTGAGCGGCGCACAGCCACGAAAGGCGCCGCTCCCCGGAACTCGGGATGGTGGCGACTCCAACCTCGGACCACCGAACTCTCCGGACTGCGGATCTGGTCCCACCGCAGCGGCACAACCACCTAGGTTGGCCGAAGCACGCCGAGAGTCTGCTAATTACTGACGCCCGAGCCTTACCGGTTCGGGCGTCAGGCTTTTCTGAGGTTTTGTGCCACTGTCTCCTCCCCAGAGCAGAGGGGGAGGACTGGGGTCAGGTCTTGAAGCCGTGGTCTGCCATCCACTGGTCGTTGAACACCTTGGAAAGGTATCCCCGGCCGGAGTCGGGGAGGATCACCACCACCAGCTTGTCGGTGTCCCGAGCCGCCACCCGGAATGCCCCTTCCGCGGCCATGCCGCATGACGGACCCACCAGTAGTCCCTCCTCGCGGGCCAGACGACGGGTCATAGCGAAGGAGTCGTGGTCGTCGACGGTCTCCCAGCGGTCGATGAGGTCGAGTTCGACCGTATCCGGATAGAAGTCCTCACCCACGCCCTCGGTGTGATACTGATGGACCTCGCCCTCGGATCCGGCGGTGTAGATGGAACCTTCGGGGTCGACCCCCAGGATAACGATGTCGGGGTCTTGTTCTTTGAGGTAGCGCGCCACGCCGGTGATGGTTCCCCCGGTACCGACGCCGGCGGCGAACACGCCTATCTCCCCCTCAGTCTGCTCCCAGATCTCGGGTCCAGTTGTGAGATAGTGCGCCTCGGGATTGTTGGGGTTGGAATACTGGTCGGGGTGGAAGGCGCCATCGATCTCACCGGCGAGACGTCGAGCAACTCCGTAGTAGCTCTCAGCATCGTCCGGACGTAGTTCGGTGGGGGTGACCACCACCTCCACCCCATAGGCCCGCAGTTGGTTGCGCTTCTCCTCGGAGACCTTGTCGGGGACGGTGCAGATCACCCGGTATCCCCGCACCGCACCGACCAGGGCAAGACCGACCCCGGTGTTGCCCGACGTTGGCTCGATGATGGTGCCACCCGGTTTGAGGAGTCCCTCCCGCTCTGCGGCGTCGATCATGGCCACGGCAATCCGCTCCTTGACCGATCCACCCGGATTCGTCAGTTCCAATTTCGCCACCAGATTGCCGGGTGGGTGGATTCGTTTAAGACGGATTAGGGGTGTGTCGCCGATGGCGGCGGTCACATCGTCATAGATCTGCATGGGGTAAGTGCTCTCCAACGTAATTACGGTCGTCAGCGTAATTGCGGTGGTGCTCGGGTTGAAGCCGAGCCTCCTCAGCGAAATCGTGACTATTCCCCGATTACCCGACGTCTGGGCTGATCCTTGTTCTCGGGCGCTCGAATACCGAGTGTGCGAACATCCAGGGACCTCACCTCCTCTTTCACCAAACGCGGTGTGGGGAGATCGACGTCGATCACCCCCAGGTCGCCCATCTCACGCACCGTACCCAGAACACGACTCTCCAGGGAACCGATGGCGCTGTTGTAGTGACCGGTTGCGGTGGCCATCGAGCCACCGAGGCGGTCGAGATGTTTGGCGAAGATGGCGAGCCGGTCGTGCAGCTCTCTGCCCAGCCGCTGGACCTCACGCACATTCTCGGCCATCGCTTCCTGCGTCCAGGTGGCGGCCACCGTCCGCAGCATGGCGATGAGGGTGGTGGGCGTGGCCAGCATCACCTGTTTGGCAGCGGCGTGGTCGATGAGGCCGGGATCGGTCTCCAGTGCGGCGGAGAACCCGGCCTCGGTAGGAATGAACATCACCACGAACTCCGGTGAGGTGGGAAACTGTTCCCAGTACTTCTTGGTGGCGAGCCCATCGATATGGTTCTTCACCTGTCGGGCATGAGCCCGCAGATGGTCCTCGCCGATCTCAGGGCTGACGCGCTGGTTCGCGGAGAGGAATGCATCGAGGGAGACCTTGGAATCGACCACTATGAACTTGTCGTCCGGCAGGTTGACGACCACATCGGGGCGAATTGTCCCGTCATCGGTGTGGATGGTGGGTTGCTCCTCGAATGAGCAGTGGCTCGTGAGACCGGCCAGTTCGAGACAGCGTCTCAGCTGCATCTCCCCCCAGTTGCCCCGTACCTCGGGTCGCACCAGAGCGTAGTTGAGCGCATTGGTCTGGCGACGGAGCTCCACCCCTGCTTCGGAGATGGCCACCACCTGCTGTTGCAGCTGGGCCTGGTCGGCAGCTCCCTGGCGCTCCATACTGCTGAGACGGTCGTTGAGGAGACTCAGGGTATCGGCCACTGGGTTTGCCGGTTCGTCCATCTCATCGGATCGGCGACCCATAACCCTGGTGATCACAACACCCACCGCCGCACCGGCGACGATGAGGAAGAGGCCCGCGATCATGACTGTTGCTACGGTTGAAAACTCCATGACCCCATCTTCTCAGGAGGCTGTGACAGAAACCCGGGGAGCCGGACATCGACGTTTCGACCGGTTCTTCCTCGGCTCGTATCCTGCGTCCCTATATGACGGGTAGAAGACTCATCGGCTACGCCTGGACGGTCCTGGCATTCACCGTTGTCGTGATCGTCGGGGGAGCACTGGTACGGGCCACGGGTTCAGGTGCAGGATGCGGAGCGTCATGGCCGACCTGTCAGGGAACTGTGTTTCCCGCCATGGAGGGGGCAACGGCGATCGAGTTCTCACATCGTCTCATCAGCGGTGTGGCGCTACTCGCCGTTTTTGGTCTCATCTGGGGGGTGTTCCGCGCCAAAGCCAAGGGTCACCCGGCACGTCGCGCCGTTGTGTGGTCCGGGATCGCCATCGTCGGGGAGGCCCTGATCGGGGCTGTCATCGTGTTGGCCGAGTGGGTGGCCGATGACTCTTCCGTCGCCCGCTCCGTGAGTGTTCCCCTCCACTTGGTGAATACCTTTCTCCTGCTGGCAGCCCTCACCCTGGTGATCTTTCACCTCGGACGTGACGTGCGCACCCGAACTATCGATCGGCAAACCCTGTGGTTGATCCGAGGGGCTGGGCTGGTTTTCATACTGATCGCGGCCACCGGTGCCATCACGGCCCTGGCCGACACCCTCTTCCCCAAGGGAGGCGCTGGAGGAGCGATGGCGGAGACTGCCGAGCATTTCCTCACCGACCTGCGGATCGTCCACCCCATACTCGCCGTGGGTGCCGCGGTGGTTGCCCTGTCCCTCTGGTCACGGTCGGGTGCGGAAGCCTCGCGACGCACGGCCACGGTGATCGTGGCGCTAGTGGGCGGCCAGATCGCCCTCGGTTTCCTCAATGTCGCCCTCGATGTGCCCCTCGTCCTCCAGCTCGCCCACCTCCTCGTGGCCGACATCATGTGGATTGCCCTTATCTGGCTGGCTGCAGAGATGCGCACAGAGCGAGTCGAATCGGACAGGACACTAGGTCATCATGTTGGTGCTTGACGCCGAAGCTACCCGGTCAGCACTATCGATGCCCGGGGCCATCGAGGCCATGACATTGGCTTTCTCTGACGATGTCGAGATCCCATTGCGTATCCCGCTGGGCGGCTCCATGTTCATGCCGGGGAGAGTGGGGGAGACGACGGGTATCAAGGTCGTCTCCACCGTTCCCGGGAATCCCGTTGGGATGGTGATGGTGTTCGATCGGGAGGGGAATCCCATGGGTGCTGTCGATGGCCCGACGCTCACAGCCATCAGGACCGCCGCTGGTGCCGGTCTGGCGACCAGACTTCTCGCTTCCGAGGAGGCGACACCCTGGCGATGCTGGGTGCAGGTGCAATGGCATTCGATCAGATCGAGGCGGCGCGTGCTGTACGACCCATTGACCGTGTCCTGGTGTGGTCTCGTTCCAATGAGAATGCCGTGCTTCTCGCAGATCGTGTTGGGGGAGAGGTGGCCGATACTCCCGACGCCGCGGTCGGTGCCGCCGAAATCGTCTCCTGTGCCACACCATCCCGACGAGCTCTGTTCTCCGATCCCGGGCGAGCCATCCATGTCAATGCGGTCGGG
>WHTL01000251.1 GCA_009377735.1 Acidimicrobiia bacterium | reverse complement strand
TGGGGCCGGGCGGTGTGGCCACCCGGACCTTCGAGCAGAATATTGAACCTATCGGCCGACCCGGTGACCGCTCCTACCCTGGTTCCGATTTGTCCCGCTGGAATGGTGGGGTCGACGTGGAAGGCGATGATCGACGAGAGACCGTCTATCCATCCCTCCTCCACGAGTTCGATGGCACCCCCGGGGAACGCCTCCTCGGCGGGCTGGAAGATGACACGCACCATGCCGGGGAGTTCGTCGGAAATCCTGGAAAGCACCAGCGCGATGCCAACTCCTATTGCCGCATGGAAATCGTGACCACAAGCATGCATGGCGTCGGGGACCTCAGAAGCGAAGGGTCGATCGCTGGGCTCATTGATAGGTAGGGCATCGATGTCGGCCCGAAACCCGATGGCACGCTCACCGGACCCGATATTGGCGTAGAGGCCGGTGGCTGGGGCCCTTAGCGTGGTTCCGATACCGGCACGCGCCAGGGTCGAGGATATCCGACTGGTTGTTTCGGTTTCGTGGTGGGCAAGTTCAGGATGTCGGTGTATGGCACGCCGCAACTCGACGACTTCGGGCAGCACCTCGGCAACCAGACCCTGCCACCGTTCGGGCTGGATCATGCTCTCACAGGGTAGCCGGTATAACTTCTGGGGGACTCCGTGACTTCTGGGGGCATCCTCCGTCCCCCCAGACCCCCAACGGCCGCCTCTGCCTCACGACTCGCGTGGTTGGGGCCGTCCGACCTCACCTCCGCGACTCGGTGTCTGTCTGTCGGGTTGGGTGCCTCTATTGGGTTCGGTGTGGTCGCGTTCTAGGCGTCACATTGCCTCGTGATCGCCAGTCGTCGGGATCTCGGTTGGGTGGCTTGGGTGCGTGCCTCTGGCCCTGATACTGGTGGTGGCCAACTTGTCGAGACGTCCCAAGCCTCGGTTTTAGCGGTCTTACCCGGATCCAAGAAGGGTTGGTCCACCTCCGCGACCGATCTAGTCGCGATCACTGAGAAGAATGCTCGGGGGGTGTGGGGGGCTTCACTTTGCGAGGCGGAGCCAATGCAAAGATCGGCCCCCCACAAAATCAGTCTCCGTAGAAGTGGTCTTCGAAGACACGGCGGGAGTGGCGGGTTATTTTGCGGTAGTCCTCCCGGAGGAGGCCACGGCGTTGGTATCCGAGGGACATGGCTAGACGCCATTCTTCGTCGATGTCGGTGGGGAAGGAGTCCCGGGGCTTGCCCAGCTGTAGGTAGAGGCGGTTGCGGATCTGTGTGCAGAATCTGTAAGCACGGGTCAGGTCGTTGGCCTCGTCGGAGGGGAGAATGCCGGCGTCGACGATGTGGTCGAGGGCAGCGAGCGTGGATGGCGTCTGGAGACCGGGGATCTCGGCTCCATGGCGGAGTTGGGTCAGCTGGACGAGGAATTCGATATCGGAGAGGGCTCCTCTGCCTAGCTTTACGTGGAAGTCGGGGTCCTCGCCTCTGGGGATCCTCTCACTCTCGATGCGTGCTTTTATCTGGCGGATGGATCGGATGGTCTCCTGGGACGTCGGCTCTCCCCAGACGAAATGACGCACGGCATCCATGAAGCGGGCGGCGAGTTGCTCATCTCCCGCCACCGGTCGTGCCCGGATCATCGCTAGTTGCTCCCACGGCTCGGCCCACCGTTCGAAGTAGGTGCGATATGCCGCGAGGGACCGGCTCAACGGTCCCGATTTCCCCTCGGGGCGGAGTCCCGCGTCGAGTTCGAAGGCGACACCGTGGCGATGGGGTGACTCCAGGTTCTCCCCGAGCCCGATGGCATGACTCCGCCCCTCGGAGTCGTTGATCGGGTTGTCGTGGACATAGAGAAGGTCGAGATCGGAGCCGTAGCCGAGCTCGCGGCCACCCCATTTGCCCACAGCCACCACGAGAAACCCGGTGTCGGGTGTGTCACCGAGATGGAGTGCGAGTTTGGTGGCGACATCAGCGCCAATGGTGAGGTCCTCCATGGTGTCTTCGACATCACCCATATCGAGTAGATCACGGGCGGCCACTCTGAGGCGCCGCCGCCGCACCGCTCTGCGTAGAGTTCCGAGACGTTGGTCAGGGTCTGTCCTACTCCCCATCCGAAGCCGCAGCTTGGTCTCTAGCCGGGCCGCTCCGTCGATGGTTGCCACCTGCGTATCGCTGGCGAGACGGCCAACGAGATCGGGAACACGATCGAGGTAGCTGCCAACGTACCTACTGGAGCCGAGGATCAGACAGAGACGCCGGAATGCCTCCGTGGACTCGCCCAAGACCGGTACCAGGGTCACGGGAGCATCGTCGAGTAACGAGCTGAGTTGATCGAGACCGAGGTCCGGATTGGGCGACTCGGCTAGCCAATCGAGCACCAGGGGCATCATCTGGCCCATTAGACGGCCACGTCGACTGAGACCGCCGAGGAGGTGACGAACATGAGAGGCGGTCGCGGCGGGGTCGGAAAATCCGAGCGCCACCAGTCGTCTCCTGGCATCCTCACGGGAAAGTCCGGTGGGCTCGGAGGTGGCCAGAGCGTCGAGTAGGGGCCGGTAATAGAGGCTCTCATGGATGCGGCGGACTCGGCTGGTGTGGTCTACCCGTGCCTTGTTGAAATGGTCCACCGAACTCCCTGACTGGTCTGATCGATATCCCAAGGAGCGTGCCAATCTGGTGAGCTGATCGGGATCGGTGGGGACTTCGTGGGTCTGGGCAAGATCCCACAGTTGCAACCGGTTCTCGGTGTCGCGCAGCCAAAGATAGGACTCGGTGAGGTCGTGAGCGTCCCCATCCCGAACATAGCCGCCCTCCACCAGTTCATGGAGGACGTCGAGAGTCCCCTGCACCCTGAGGTCAGGATCGAATCGGCCGTGGACCATCTGCAATAGCTGAACGGCGAATTCGACATCGCGGATTCCCCCGGGAGCCCGCTTCAGGTCGGCAGGTGTGGAGTTCTCCTCGATACGTGTCTTGATCTGACGGAGTGTCCTCATGGTGTCGCCGGACAGCACATCCGGCCACATCACCTCGGCGGCAGCATCGATGAACTCTCGTCCTAGAGCAGGGTCGCCAGCTACGGGGCGAGCCTTGAGCAGGGACTGGAACTCCCAGGGTTCCGCCCACCGCTCCCAGTACCTCTTATAAGCCTCCATGGAGCGGACCAAGGGTCCGAGATTCCCTTCTGGTCTCAGATCGGCGTCGACACGATACGGCGCACCGTGGGCGCCTGCCCGACCCAGTTCGATCATCAATCCACGGGCCACCTCATCAACCCATTTCCGCTCCTCATCGGTGGTGGCGTCGCATACGAACACGAGATCGATGTCCGATGAGTAGTTCAGCTCGGAACCGCCCCATTTCCCGAGGGCGATGACAGCGAACCCCGGCTCGTCTGCCCCGATGATTCCGGAGAGGGCATCTTGGGTTTCGTCGTCGGCGGCCGCACTCCAGAGCCGTACGGCGTCACGGGTGGGCAGTTCGCCAAGGAGATTGTCTGCCGCGATGCGGGCCAGTTGTCGCCGTACCCTCAGAGTGCGATCGGCGGGGAGTGCGCCGTCGTTGTCAAGCCAACCAACCCGGCCAACCAACAGTCTTCCGAGGGCTCGGGAGGCACCGACGAGAACGCTGAGTCGCGAGGAGCGGACAGGATGCTCCTCGGGGTCGAAGGGTTCCTCGTCGATCACCATCTGAAGTCTGTTGAGCGCACCGGCGGGGTCGGGACCGAGGAGGATTCGTTCCAAGAGGGCCACGGTGAGACCGTTGGGCCGCAGCACCCAGCCCGACTTGTCGAGGGCAAGTCGGGTGTCGGAGTCCAAACCGAGCTTCTGCAGACGTTTCTGATCCACACCAGCAGGGTACGCGGCTCAGACCAAGGGGAGGAGCCGACCAACCATTTCGGAGCGGGTAGGCTTTAAGGACGGTGTTGAACGACACATGTCCCACATCTCGACGACCAGTCATCGGCGCTGGCTGCGTCCTCGTCCTCGAAGCACCGCATAAGGGTGCGGCCGACACACGTTTCCATAACGGCAGGCTCATGGGAACGTGTGTCGCGTTCTACGTCCTTGCCAACGCCGCGCCTGGCCGCCGATCTGCACAACGGCATCATTCAACACCGTCCTGAAATGCGTGTAGCCGGAGCCCAGATCGACCTCACTGTCGGGGACTTTGCAGGCAACGAGGCCAAGATCGCCGCGATGATGGATTGGGGGGAGGCCGACGGTGCAGACGTGCTCCTCCTTCCTGAATTGGCCGTTACCGGTTATCCCCCCGAGGATCTGGTGTTGCGGCATAACTTCGTCAGGAACTCCGTGGACTGTGTGGAGCGGCTGGCGAGACGTTCCGGGGAGATGACGACTGTGGTCGGTTTCGTCGACCACACCACACCCTCCCATTTCTCGGCCGTCGACGCTCATGAGAGAAGGGTCGCCAACGCGGCCGCCGTCATCCAGGGTGGCAGGGTCCAGGGAATCTATCACAAGATGGCCCTACCCAACTATGGGGTGTTCGACGAGGACCGCTACTTCGCCCCGGGTGACAATCCGGCGCAGGTCTTCGAGATCGGTGGCGTCACCTGTGGTATTTCGATCTGTGAGGATGTGTGGCTCGACGACGGTCCACCGCTGCAGCAGGCTCGGGCCGGTGCGAACGTTCTCCTCAATATCAACGCCTCTCCCTTTACAGCCGGCAAGGCCGCCACCCGTGAGTCCCTATTGGTGTCTCGCGCCAAGGATGCCGGTGTTCCCCTGGTGTTTGTGAATCTGGTCGGTGGCCAAGATGAGCTCGTTTTTGACGGCTGCAGTGTTGTTATCTCCGCCGAGGGCGAGGTGGTCCATCGCTCTCCGCAGTTCGTCGAGGATCGGTTTGTGATCGATCTCGGCGATACCAGCGGGGGTGAAGTGAGTCCCCGTCTGAGCCAGGAAGCAGAGATTTGGGGTGCGCTTAAGACAGGTCTGGCGGGCTATGTCGAAAAGAACGGATTTGACGGTGTGGTCCTCGGTTTCTCAGGCGGCATCGATTCGGCGTTGACGGCGGCGGTGGCGGTCGATGCCCTAGGTCCGGACCGGGTCTGGGGTGTGGCGATGCCGTCTCGCTACAGCTCAGACCACTCCATCTCAGACGCAAAGGAACTGGCCGTCAGATTGGGTTGTCGCTTCGACGAAATCCCGATCGAGGAGGCCCATGTCGGTGTCCTTGACACACTGTCGGACATGTTCGAAGGGACGGCCCCGGATCTCACCGAGGAGAACCTCCAGGCCCGAATCAGAGGTCTGATCCTCATGGCGTTGTCCAACAAATTCGGGCCGATGGTGCTGGCCACGGGCAACAAGTCCGAGATGGCCGTGGGTTACTCCACGATCTATGGAGACATGGTCGGTGGGTACGCTCCCATCAAGGATGTGTACAAGACGGACGTGCATCGTTTGGCACGTTGGAGGAATCGACGGGGAGAGGTCATTCCTGAGAACACCATTACCAAGCCACCATCGGCGGAGCTCAGACCCGATCAGCGGGACGCCGATTCGCTGCCACCGTATGAGATCCTCGATGCCATTCTTCGTCGCTACATCGAAGCCGATATGTCGGTGGACGACGTCATCGCCGACGGATTCGACACGGATGTTGTCCGTCGTGTGGCTCTGATGGTCGACCGGAGCGAGTACAAGAGACGTCAGGGTGCCATTGGGACGAAGGTGAGCTCCAAGGCATTCGGCCGGGACCGACGTCTCCCCATCAGCAATGCTTATCGGCCGGGTCGGGTGGTGGGGGACGATGGTGACAGTCGGGTGGTGGGGGACGATGGTGACAGTCGGGTGGTCGGGGACGAATCTCGATGATCCTCATCGACGGAGAGCCGGGCGACTCCATCCCGGTCACGGACTCAGCGGTAGTACGAGGCGACGGCTGCTTCGAGGGCATACGAGTCTACGAATCAGTCCCCTTCGCCGTCGGTTTGCACCTTGATCGC
>WHTL01000284.1 GCA_009377735.1 Acidimicrobiia bacterium | reverse complement strand
GTGCGCCGCTACCTGGAGCGATTGGAGCACGCAGTGGAGGATCTCGGAGTGATTGCACCTCTCCAGATCATGCAATCTGATAGCGGAATCGTACCTGCGGCAGTGGCAGCGAACGACCCGTCTGGCATGTACCTGTCCGGGCCAGTGGCCGGAGTTGTCGGGGCGCAGGCGGTGGCTGAAGCGGCAGGTATCACGGATGCCATTACCCTCGACATGGGTGGTACCAGCACCGATGTAAGTGTCATTGTCGACGGGGAGATGGTCGTCACCTCTGACGGTACGATCGACAGCCTGCCAATCGGCAGTCCTATCGTCGACATCGTCACGGTTGGCGCTGGCGGCGGCAGCATCGCCGTAATCGACCATGGCGGCATGCTGAGCGTCGGACCCCAGAGTGCCGGAGCGGAGCCGGGTCCTGCCTGCTATGGACAAGGCGGGAATCTAGCCACACTCACCGACGCCCTGGTGGTTCTGGGAATAATCATCGCCGAGGACTTCGTCGACGGGGAAATACAGCTAGCCACCGAGCTGGCGCTCAAGGCCATGACTCCGATAGCGGAGCGGCTCAAAGTGTCACCATCCGATGCGGCCACCGAGGTGCTAGACGTTGCTGTCGCCAATGTCGTGCGAGGCTGTCGGCTCGTTTCGGTTGAACGCGGCCGGGACCCGCGTGACATGACCCTGCTTGTGTACGGGGGCCTAGGTCCGACGGTGGCAGCGCTGGTAGCAGAGTCCCTGGAAATTGCCCACGTCCTGGTGCCCGCATTGCCCGGGGTCTTCTCTGCCGTCGGGCTATGCATGGCTGGCTACCGGAGGGATTATGCCCTGTCGATTCTGGGCCCGATCAGCGACACCATAGATAAGGCGAAGTTGGAGCTGGAGGAACTCGTGAGAGCCGCTCAGCACGAGTACCGGACGTTCGTCGACGTCGCCGGTGACCCGCCCCGTGTCACGTATTGGGTTGAGGCGCGCTACGAGAGCCAGGGCTATGAGCTGCGCATTCCCGTCCGCGACTTTGCGTCTGTGACCTCGTTGGGCCAGGAATTCCATCAAGCCCACGACACCCGCTACGGCCACGCCTTTCCTTCCACCCCAGTGTGGTCGGTGAACTGGGGAATCACTGTCACCACCCCAAGTAGAGGTTTGTTGAGAGTGCCGAAACGTACGCAGCCTCCTACCCCGGCTACTCGACGACCGATTTGGTGGAAGGGCCGCGAGATGGAAGCCTGGTGGAGCGTTCGGGAGTCTTTGGAGGCCGAGAATATCACTGGCCCTGCAGTCATCGCCGAACATACCTCCACCACCTTCGCCCCGCCGGGTTGGCGGGCCGGGATGGACGCCAGCGGAAACGTACATCTGCGATGTGAAACGTGACTGAGACTCAGGCTGTCGGTACGCCCTCTACGGCTCGGAAACCCTCCCGACGCGGAACAAGTAATCCCGGTGTGCGCCAATGATCAACCACGGCAACGACGGCGGTCAGGTCGACGACGCGACGGTCACCATCACCAGGATCGGTGAGAAGACCCGGGCGCTACGCCGCGAGCGCGGCTTCACCCTCCAGGAACTGGCGAAGCTGACGGAACTCAGCCCTTCGATGCTGAGCCTGATGGAGAGAGGGAAAAGCAGCCCCTCTATCGGGAGCCTGGTGGCGGTGGCATCCGCGCTCGGGGTTCGTGTAGCCGACCTGGTGTCAGAGGAGGAGTCGCGTGCGTCCCAGCCGGTGCAGCGCAAACAGGATCAGCCGGTTTACGAGACCGGTGGTCTAAGGCGACTCGTGGTGTACAGCGACGAAAGCCGAGGTATCGAGATGTCCATCATTGATTATCCGGTTGACGCACCCAGTACCGTAAATCGGTTCAAGCATTCCGGGGTGGAGTTCGGTGTGGTGCTCGCCGGCACGTTGCGAGTCGACGTCGATTCGGAAAACTACACCCTAGGGGAAGGTGATTCGATCGGCTACCCGTCCATCCTTCCTCACAGGATCAAGTGCGCGGGATCTACAGCGGCCTCTGCATTGTGGGTGAACCTTCATCTTGAAGGTCCTCGTTGAGATGGAGGCTCGGTCCTCTACGGATGCACCGTCGTTTCATGAGAAGTGAGGCCGGGAACAGCTCGACGCCATCAAACGTAAACGGGCACTTCGGATTTCAGTAGCCCTATGTCAAGCTGTCTCAAGACATAGCCTCCGTCACCCAAGAACGCGACCACGAGCCAGTCCGGGAATACCTGACCCGCAAGAAAGCCGAAGGCAAGACCCGCCGAGAAGCCCGACGCGCCCACAAACGCCAACTCGCCAACCGTGTCATCGGAGGAATGTGGCGAGACGAACAAGCCCGCCACGCAGCAATTTCAGCCGCAGCTTGACAAGGGAGCGTCCAACACCTCCAGATTGGAGGATCCCGCCGCCGCGGGCCCTCCACCGGGCATCTCTTTCGCACGCTCCTCTCGGCGTCAGCAATTGCCAGGCACCGACGACGGGCCCTGGTCATAACGGGGGTGGGAGACGTGTTCTCTGCTGGCGCTGATCTCAACTGGATGAGTGCCATCACGGTCGGCGACTACGACGATCAGGTCGCCGACTCTGAGAGGCTCGACGACTTGTTCCATGCCATTCACTCATTCCCCGCCCCGGTGCTCGCGCGCATCAACGGCCACGCCCTCGCCGGGGCATTGGGGCTTGTGGCGTGCGCGGACATCGCTGTTGCGGTACGAGGGGCGAAGTTCGGATTCACGGAGGCCAAACTTGGACTCGCCCTAGCGGTGATATCCCCCTGCGTGCAGCCGAAGATCGGCCTTTCTAATGCTTTGCGATACTTTCTCTCCGGGGAGGTCTTCGACGCGGATCGAGCCCTCGACATTTGCCTCATCCATGAGGTATGTGAGCGAGAGAGACTCGATGCGACGATGGAACGAGTGGTGAATGATCTATTAGCTGGCGGTCCGCGAGCCCAGCGGAAGATAAAGGAACTGATTCGTAAGGTCGAGAACACCCGCACATTGGTCGAGGCTCGCCAGCTCACCGTTTCAACCATCGCACAGCTGCGGATGTCCGACGAGGGCCAATCGGGTATGAAAGCGTTCCTCCGTCAACAGCCCATGCCGTCGACGAAGCACATCGAGGAGTGACATAGCCGTGTTCGACTCTGTGCTGGTAGCGAATCGCGGCGAGATTGCCTGCCGGGTGATGCGCACGTGCCGCCAGCTTGGTGTGCGCACGGTAGCAGTCTTCTCCGACGTCGACGTTGACGCTCCGCACGTAGCGGATGCCGATCACGCAGTGCGTATAGGTCCAGCGTCAGCGTCGAAGTCATATTTGCGCGTCGAATCCGTCGTGCATGCGGCGGTGGAGTCAGGTGCCCAGGCAGTGCACCCAGGCTACGGATTCCTTTCGGAGAATGCAGAGTTCGCGCAGAGTGTCTTGGACGCCGGGTCGGTCTGGGTTGGTCCTTCCCCCGACTCGATCCGTCTGATGGGTGATAAGGCGGTAGCAAAGGCCCGGATGCGAGAAGGGGGCGTGCCAGTGGTGCCGGGCGTGGAAGCAGCGTCGCCCGACGTCGAAGACCTGATCGCGGTATGCAAGGAGAAAGTGGGATTTCCTCTCTTAATCAAGGCCGTAGCCGGTGGTGGGCAGAGGGATACGACCCGTTCACGAACCCGGAGCATTGCGTGAGGAGATAGCGGCAGCACGTCGGGAAGCGGCTAGCTCATTCGGCGACGATCGCGTCATGATTGAGCGACTCATAGCTCGCCCCCAACACGTTGAGGTTCAAGTGTTCGGGGACACCCACGGGCAGGTGGTGCACCTCTTCGAGCGGGATTGCTCGATTCAGAGGCGCCACCAGAAGGTAATGGAGGAGACCCCATCTTCGTCGATCGATCACGTGAGGCGGGCCGAAATGTGCGATATGGCAGTCGACGCTGCTCGGGCCGTGAACTACATTGGGGCAGGCACAGTGGAGTTCATCGTAGACGCCGATACCGGCGGGTTCTTCTTCCTGGAGATGAATACTCGATTGCAGGTGGAGCACCCCGTTACCAGCTAGTGACGGGCCAAGACCTCGTTGCCTGGCAGCTTCAGGTGGCGGCCGGACAGAGGCTACCGTGCTCCCAGGAGGAGTTGGTTCAATCCGGTCACGCAATTGAGGCCCGCGTGTACGCGGAAGACCCTGCTGTTAGCTTCGTGCCTCAGACTGGTCGAGTAACCAGATTCGAAGTGCCTGCCGCGCCCGGGCTCCGGGTCGACAGTGGTGTGCGAGCCGGCACGCTGATAACACATTTCTACGACCCGCTGTTGGTCAAGTTAATAGTCCACGCCGAAGACCGCCCTACGGCCGTGACTCAGCTTAGGAATCAACTTAAGGGAACCGTGCTGCATGGGATCCAGACCAATCTCGAGTATTTAAGTGATATTGCCTCCACCGATGCGTTTGCTGCAGGCAACCTGGACACGGGGTTCATAGATCAGCATCTGTCCAATTGGAAACCCAGACCACCGACCTCTGTTGAACTTGCAGCCGTCGGAGCAGTACTTGCGCGAGACGGTTATGCGCGCCGATCATACGACAATCACGACACATGGAAACGTTTAGGTCCTTGGCGGATCGGCCCAGCAGGCGGAACTCCGATCCGGATCATAATCGGAGAGCACGAGCACAAGATAGATGTGCGCGGCGGACCTGGCCGACTGGAGGTGGCACTCGGCACCAACACTTTCGAGGTGGAACTAGATCATGATCCTGACAGCACGGGCTGTGTAGAACCAACGGTGGATGGGACACGTGTCCGTATGGTTCTCTCCATCCATCCGACTGAGTGTGGGTGACCGTTGGGGGGCGGCATCTTCGTTTGGCGCGTTTGTCAGCGACTCATGACGCCATGGCGGCCGAGTCGATCGGGACCGGAACACTCACCTCACAGATGCCTGGGACGGTGGTTGAGGTTCGTGTGAGTGAGGGTCAACCGGTTAGGGCGGGCGAGGTGCTGCTTCTCGTCGCGGCAATGAAGATGGAATACCAGATTAGAGCACCAGCCGACGGCACTATCAGTGCTTTACATGTCGTCTCTGGGGACACGATCGAGGCCGGTGCCAGTCTGATTGATGTACAACCGGACGAAACGGAGGAGTAGTAGAGATTCAGTACGGTTGCGGTGCTGACATCGAGGACCTGTTCACACCGAGGGAGTACCTCCACTTGTATAACGGAGCGTTCGGGAAGTCGCTGAAGGTTGATGACCTGACGGGCAAGGACCGGATCGTCAAGAGGATCGAGCGAAAGGAGGGCGACAAG
>WHTL01000423.1 GCA_009377735.1 Acidimicrobiia bacterium | reverse complement strand
TTCGCTGTCACAGATCGCGGGGCTGTGTCGTCTCATTGGTTGTAAGTCTCTTCTGAATGAGGAAGGTAATCATCATGCAGATATTCGTTGCAGGCGGGGCCGGAGTCATCGGTCGACCTCTGGTGCAGCAACTCGTGGAGCTAGGCCACCAGGTGACGGCTACCACAACGAGTCCGGACAAGTTGGGCTTGCTGAAGGAGCTGGGTGCAGATGCTGTCGTTATGGACGGGCTGGATCCGGTGTCCGTCGATAAGGCGGTAGCAAAGGCCCGACCGGATGCACTGGTCCATGAGATGACCAAACTCTCCGTGCCGACTGGCCTACCGGATATGAAGCACTTCAATCGGTGGTTCGCCATCACCAACCGGCTGCGCATCGAAGGTACCGACAATCTGCTGGCCGCAGCCGAGAGGTACGGTGTATCCCATTTCGTGGCACAGAGCTACTCCGGCTGGAACGGAATCCGCGAGGGCGGATGGGTGAAGACAGAGGAGGACCCGCTGGACCCCGAGATTGGGACGGGCTTCAGCGAGGGGGCGGAGGCGATCCGACACGTCGAGGATGCGGTCATCAAGGCTGGAGGCGCCGTCCTGCGACACGGCACCCTCTACGGGCCCGGCGCCACCGACTATCAGGTCGAGGCCCTGCGCAAGCGGCAGTTCCCCCTCATCGGAGGCGGCACCGGCTACTCCTCGTGGGTGCATGTCGACGACGCGGCTAGCGCAGCCGTCCTGGCCGTGGATAAAGAGGCGAGAGGCGTGTTCAACATCGTCGACGACGAACCGGCCCCGGCGAGCGAGTGGCTACCACATCTCGCCGCCAGCGTGGGGGCAAAGCCTCCCCTGCGCATCCCCAAATGGTTGGCACGTCCGCTCGCCGGAGACGTCGTGGTGACGATGATGACTGAGGGCCGCGGCTTCTCCAACGCTAAGGCCAAGCGCGAACTCGGCTGGAAGCCCCGCTATTCCTCGTGGCGCCAAGGATTCGAGGAAGAGATTGCGTGACCCGGGCCGCCACACTAGCGCGCTCGAGAGCAGGTCCTTCGACCGGCCTTAGGTAGACACGACGACCTCAGCATCTTCTCTCGAGGTTCTGTAGGGTGTCGCCGGTATCATTCTGTAGGGTGTGGCCGGTATCGACTACAGGTCGTCCCATCCGTTGGGGAAGATCTCGTTTAGGCAGTCGTCGAGGCGGTCGCCGTCGACCCCGAGCCGGTCACCCAACCATCGGTCGTGGATCGTCATATCTGCGAACGGTATGTCGTGGGCGTCGATCTCCATCCAATTGACCTCGGAGCCGGGCGGGCCTGATGCTTGGTAGCGCTCGGCCTCGGCAGCGGGAATCACTGGATCCCCCGTGGCGTTCATGAAAAAGATCTCGGCAGGGCTGTCACCGATGTAGAGGCTGGGTTCGATGGGGAGCATGGCCTCCCGCCACGCATCGATCTCCTCAACGGACCGCTGGCTCAGCGGCCACCCGGGCAAACCCTCCTCATCAAAGAAGCGCTCCACCACTCCTCCGTCGCCGAGTAGCAGCACCGCTGCCTCGATGCGGTGGTCGACACCGATCAGCTGGCCGCCGATCGAAGCACCGTAGCTGATACCACCGAAGCCGTATCGCTCCGCACCGAGATCGGCGAGGATGTCGACGGCTCGTCTCATGTCCACCACGAGTTGGATCTGCTCTTCCCGGTCCTGGTCGGTGAACGCAAACGGCTCTCCCATGTTCCCACCCGGTCGTGCGTAGGGAGCGTCGACCACGATCGAGGTAACGCCGGCACAGGCAAAGATGGACATCGGCACCCAACTATCTTGCCCGTCGGCCGGAATCCCGTGACCCCAAAGGACACCGACCCCGTCGATGGGCTCACCAACCGGCAACGCCAGATATCCAAACGCGTCACCGCCAACGCCACTGTGGAACCTGATCCGTTGCATCTCATAACCCGAGAAGTCGTGGGTGCTCACCACCTCATACTCAACAGGTCTCACCGGGTCGTAATCGAATATCGACGGATCCGCCCTCTCGACCTCCTCCCGGGGCCAGGTTCGCATCGTCGTCTCGGTTGGAGAGGTACTCGTCGTCGTCGGTGGCGAGGTTGTCGTGGGTGCCTGCGAATCGGTGGCGGCGGCCACCGTAGTCGTAGCCGCCGTCGGTTCGACAACCGTCGTGGGTGTGGAGGTCACGTCGGAACCGCACGCCGCCAGCACCATCACCACCCCCAGAGTCATACCCGCCCGTGAACACCCTTTCCCCCGGCTGCGGATTCCTGTAACGGGCATTGTGATCCTCCTTCTAGGATCGTCCTTGAGCGAATGTCCCTCCACTGCAACGAGTCGTCCGACGACACCCTTGATACGAGACGTATCAGCCCTGGCAGACCTGTACGGGGTGTCCATCACCACACTCCGACGAGCGATCGAGACCACCAAGGAGAAGCGCAATCAATGATCGAGGTAGAGATCTAT
>WHTL01000070.1 GCA_009377735.1 Acidimicrobiia bacterium | reverse complement strand
CTTGACGGCGTCGAGGCTGCCTGCGGAGGGGCGTACAACACATTAGCCAACTATGACGACATTGCCGATTGCCCAGTCTCGCCACCCGGGCTACAGGTCGAGGATCCAAAGCGTGGTGCTGCCGAGGGTCCCAAGATTGACGAGCTGCTCGGTCGCTAACGAGGGGTGGCTTGGATCGCCCTCCTGGTGTCTCTGGCATGCCACCTGTGAGCAGCGTGACCCTGCCCAATCCAAGGTGACCTTGACCACCTCGCGAGGAGAGGACCGAGATCACAGAGCAACTTGAGAATGACAGAGCCAATCTCACGGTGACCGCCAAGGTGGCCATTGAGGGCGTGAGCAAAGAGTTCGTTCGCGAGGGTGGTGCCACCGTGAGGGCAATCGATAAGGCGACACTCTTCGTCAACGAGAAGGAGATCGTGGTTCTCCTCGGCCCGAGTGGCTGCGGAAAATCGACCCTCCTCAGATCCATTGCAGGCCTCGAAGCACCAAACTCGGGGCTGATACGCATCGGCGGCGAGACTGTATTCGACTCCGCAAGAAACATCGATATTCCGCCCTATGACCGCGACATCAACATGATGTTTCAGTCTTACGCTCTCTGGCCCCACATGACCCTCGAGGCCAATGTGGCCTATCCCCTCAGGGTGAGAGGCATATCCAAGCGTACTGCACAAGCCGAGGCCAATGACTATCTCGAACTTGTGGGGCTGGGTGGGCTCGGGCGGCAGTACGCCGGGTCAGTAAGCGGTGGACAGGCGCAAAGGGCGGCCCTGGCAAGGACCCTCATCGCTAAACCTGCGGTGGTGTTGTTCGATGAACCCCTATCGAATGTGGATGCCAAGGTGCGTTCACGTCTCCGGAGGGAGCTACTCCGAATCCACGCAGAGTTGGGTTTCTCGGCTCTTTACGTGACCCATGACCAGATCGAGGCAATGGGAGTAGGTTCTCGTATAGCGGTGATGCGAGCAGGAAGAATCCTCCAAATCGATACCCCCGAAGCAATCTACGAGCAGCCAGACGATCGGTACGTCGCCGAGTTCGTCGGGGAGGCCAACTTCCTAGATGCCGTCGTGCGCCGTGTTGATGACGTCGGGATGCGAGTCTCGACCAGCCTCGGCGATCTCGACGTTCGTGTCGAACCTGACGAAAGCCCGACCGTCGGTACCGAGGTTGTCGTCATGATCAGACCGGAGTACTGCGAACTCCGGCCCCTTCGAGACTCGAAGTCGCCACAACCCAATACCATTCAAGGAGTGATCAGCTCCGCGGTCTATGCCGGGTCTCGTAGCGAGTACATCTGCGAAGTGAGAGGCGAACAGGTCCACATTTGGGCACTCGGGATGGGCAGAAGGCTGACCGTCGGCACTGAGGTCGAGGTCGAGCTAAGGGGTGAGTTCATCAGAATGATCCATGGGAGTCTCGGTGTCGGTCGACAGCCCTAGACCGTCAGGCCGCCGACGCCGGCGTGTCCCACTCTTCGCGTCTTTCAACGCCTTGGTAGTTGCAGCCGCTCTCTTTCTGATCGCATATCCCATCGGGATAATGCTCGTGCGCAGCCTCTCTGACAGCCACGGGTGGCGACATCTCTTGTCCCAGCCATGGTTTGGTGCCATGGTCCGGGACACCGGCATCGTTGTGGTTACAAGCGCTCTGACTGCTGTCGGTCTCGCGACTCTCCTGGTCTGGATCAACGAGCGCACAGATGCTGGCGTTGGCGCGCTGGGGGACGTACTGCCGTTAGTCCCTCTGTTCCTTCCCACTGTGTCGACAGCGATCGGATGGGTGATGCTCGCCAACCCCGATGTCGGCTTCCTCAACACTCTGATTGAGCGTGTGCTCGAGCCGCTGGGCCTCGAGTACACGCTCGACATCTACAGCTATCCGGGACTGATCTTCGTGTACACGTTGATCGCCCTACCCTTCGCGTACCTGCCGATCCTCGCCGGCTTTCGCAACCTCGACCCCACCCTCGAAGACGCCGCACTCGTGTCCGGAGCCAATCCAAGGACGGTCTTCACCACAGTCTCAATGAGAGCAATCGGACCGTCACTGTTCGCGGGTCTGGTGCTAACGCTCGTGGTGACCCTATCCCTTTTCTCTGCACCGGTTATCCTCGCTACCCGGCCCGGTTACGAGATCCTCGCTGTGCGCATCGTCTACTCGGTGCGCGGCTCCTACCCACCGCTGTATGACCAGGCTGCGATGCTCAGCGTCCTCCTGTTCGCCGTCCTTTTCGGCCTATGGCTATTGCAACGCCGACTCTTCGCATCGGGCAACTTCGCCAAGGTCGGCAACCGAGGAGCTGGAGCACATATCACGTCACTCGGCAGGTGGCGCTGGCCAGCTCGGAGCGCCTTTCTTCTGTACATTCTCTTCTCAGCGGTCCTGCCCGTGTTTGCACTCCTCCTCGTCAGCTTCCAGAACTTCTGGTCTGGTGACCCATTCGCCACGGGATGGTCCCTCAGGCATTACGAAACAGTTCTAGGAACCGCCACCGGTGAAAACGCCGTGCGTAACTCATTATTCCACGGCCTTGTGACAGGAGGGATCACAGTTCTGGTCGCCGGGATTCTGATGATCTTCGCCCATCGTGCCCGAGGTTGGCGCTCGGGCATCACCAACGGCGTAGCCAAGATTCCGGCTGCCATCACTAATACGGTCTTTGGAGTGGGATTTGTGATCGCCTTCGGCGGTCCACCATTCAATTGGGGCGGGACAACCATGATTCTCGCCGTCGCATATTTCGTCGTCTTTATCCCCTACGCTGCGATTGCCAGCGAGGTGAGCGTCTCGCAGATCGATGCCTCTTTGGAGGAAGCCTCGGCGGTCTCGGGAGCACGGGAGGGTACAACCGTCAGAAGGGTCGTAATCCCCCTGATGCTCCCCGGGCTATTGGCCGCGTGGGCACTGGTCTTCGTGCGGGTCATTGGTGACTTGTCCCTCGCCGTGCTGCTGGGAACGGGTCGGACCGCCGTGATCGGTTACCTACTCCTCGATGTCTTCGAGCAGGGAACTTTCGGTTCGGTTGCCGCCCTGTCCCTCTTGATGACACTTATTTCTGTGCCCATTGTCCTATTGATGCTCTGGCTAGGCGTACCGCGTTGGAAGCGAAGGACCAAGAGGCGCAAGAAGAGACAAACAGCACCGGCTGAGGCCACCCCGGCCTCCGCCGATAACCGATAGGAGGGCTTGGATGTCCGATGGAGTCCACAGATATCAACGTCCTGGAGAAGCGACCGGCATAACCGAAGACCTGGCGGACTTCGCCGTCAATGCAAGCCTCGCCGATATCGATGAGGGGACCAGGTCATTCGGTGTTCTCGTACTCCTCGACGCGGTGGCCAGCGCCTTAGCAGGGACCCATGGTTTGGAGAGCACCCCTATTCAGCGCATGGCTCTTGTGCTAGCCGGATCAGGGGAGTGTACCGTCATTGGAGGTGGGGACCTAGATCCGGGTGGGGCGGCGCTGGTCAACGGGTACCATGTGACGGCAGTGACCGTGTGTGATGTCCATAAACCGCTCCTCTGCCATGTCACACCGGAGGTGGTTCCCCCAGCCCTTGCTATTGCACAAAGGGAGCGGGTTAGTGGAGCCGACCTCCTCACTTCGATCATCGTCGGTTCCGAGGTCGCTATTCGCGTCGGCTTGGGGCTCAACTACGAAGTGTTCCGCTCAAAAGGGTGGCACTCTCCAGGTGTGATCGGGCCATTCGGCGGAGCGACAGCCGTTGTGCGTCTTCTCGACGGCGATCAAGCGGTGATGCGCGACGCCCTCGGTTTAGCCGGATCCCAGTCCTCGGGCACTTTTGCGGCTTGGGGGACGCCTACGATTAAGTTTCACCAGTCGAGGGGCGCACTCTCTGGTTTGATGGCTGGACTGCTGGCAAACGAAGGATTTGCCGCCTCCCCGGATATTCTGACCCATCCCGACGGTGGGCTACTCAACACCCACTCCGATGGCGGACGTCCCGATTCGGTACTCGCCGGCCTCGGCGACACCTGGGAGTTCAATCAGTTGACGCTTAGACGCTGGCCGCTGGCAAGCGGGTTCCAGTCATTGGTGGAGGCAATGATGGACGTGGTAGTGTCCCGCGACTTGTCACCTGAAGATATCGTCCAAGTCGAAGTGAAGGTGCCGCCCGACATATACGAGATGTACCACGACTTTCCGTGGGAGACCAAGTTCCAAGCGCACCTCTCACCTCGTTTCGTGGCCGCTGTGATAGCACACGACAGAGCCAGCTGGCTGAATCAGTTCGATGACGAGCGGCGCCAAGACCCCCGGATCAATGATTTCGCCGAATCTCGAGTGCGAATAAAGGGTGACGCAAGAATCAAGGGTGAGGGGGCCTCGGTCACCGTGACCATGGGTGATGGGGAGGCCTACACCAGCACCTGCCTCATTCCGGCGGGTGATCCCGATAAGCGCCTAACCCGCTCAGAGCTGATTGACAAGTTCCACGACGCCCGTGACGGTATCCTCGACGACGCTACCGCAGACAACGTCATTGAGGGGATCCTGAACATCGACTCCATCAGCGACGTAGCGCCACTAATCGCTCAGCTCGGACGGCCTTGAACCTGTCCCCACGGCGCGGTCCGGTCGAGATGTGGGCGTCAGGCCGAAGCCTGTTCGGCGCATGGTGCTCCCTGGAGTCATCGTTCTCGGCAGAGATCGCAGCGAGGTCCGGCTTCGATTACGTCTGCATCGACATGCAACACGGTCTGTCGGATTTCTCCTCGCTCCTCCCAGCTCTTCAGGCCGTGTACGCAGGCGGATCCCTCGAACTTGTCCGCGTCCCAGAGAACCAACCGTGGATGATCATGAAGTCGCTCGACTTGGGGGCTCGAGGTGTGATCGTGCCACTCATCGACTTCCCAGAGATGGCAGCTAAGGCCGCCGCGGCGGTGCGGTATCCGCCAGGTGGGAGACGATCCTACGGTCCGACGAGGGCGGGTGTCGTGCTCGACGACCCTTCACCTGATGTCCACGGTCGTGCCGCCTGCATCGTCATGATCGAGTCGCAGGATGCTCTACGCAGCGTTGTTGAGATCGCAAGGGTTCCCGGCGTAGACGCTCTTTACATCGGGCCCGCCGATTTGTCACTCTCCCTCGACTTGCCGTTGCCCGGTCGAGAGCCGAACCCGACATTCGAGGAAGCAGCAGCCACGGTCCTCGAAGCCGCGGTCAATGCGGGAATTTATGCTGGGATTCACTGCACAGACGCGGCGACGGCGCGCCGACGTCAGGCGCAAGGATTCCACATGATCAATGTGGTGTCAGACGTCCAATTGCTTCGACGTGGGTTCGCCTCCGAGCTGAGCCTTGCGCAGGATGAGCACAAGCCACGATGAGACATTGCGTGGAACTCATCTAGCCCTGTCGGGGCCACCAGCATGTTGTCCTCAAATCACATCCAAAGATCCGGTTTAGTGGTAAAGAGAGGAACCCGCGTACCGATCCTTGATACGCCATCCCTCGGAAGGAGAAGAATCGGTGTTGGGAATGGAACCTAGACCCGTGTTTCGGCGTACACCGCTCGAAGCAGTCTTGTCTTACTGGATCCCCGCCAACGGATCAATCGAACGCTCGGTCTGTTGGGGAAAGGAGAGTGAGTAGATCGGTGGGAAAGGACCTGAGTACACGCGACGGTGATCCGTCGACGGTTATATGGGTTACGGGCGCCTCGCGGGGCCTTGGTGCCGCCATTGCGAAGGGACTCGCAGCACCGGGGCGAAAAATTGCCCTCACAGCGCGTTCTAAGGAAGCCCTGGAGAGCGTCGCCTCCGACGTCGAGCGAGGTGATGCTGATGACGTTCTTGTCCTCCCCGGATCGGTCACTGATGTCGAAGAGGTTGGCTCAGTTGCTCGTCGCATTAACGAGAAGTGGGGCGGAGTCGACGCTTTGGTGAATAACGCAGGGGTTAGTCCTGTCTTCTCTAAGCTAGTCGACATTGAGGTCCGAGACTGGTCGCAGATCCTGGACACAAACCTGACCGGGGCGTTCCTATGCTGTAGAGAGGCCCTGCCATACATGACGGCAGGTGGGAGCATCGTGAATATCTCATCTGTTCATGCAAGTTCTGGCATACCGAGGTTGACTGCCTATGCGGCATCAAAAGGCGGTGTTGAGGCAATGACAAGGGCTCTCGCACGAGAGGTTGCCAGTGACGGGGTGCGAGTCAATGCCATCGCTCCCGGCTATTTCGAGACAGATATGACCGTTGGATTGCTCGGCCAAGACCGCTGGAGGGGGGCGCTCTTACAGAGGATACCTCTCGGTCGTTTCGGTAAGCCAGAAGAAATCGTCCGGCTGGTCGAGTTCTTGTTGGGAAAGGAATCTTCGTACATGACGGGAACGACGCTTCCCCTCGACGGAGGGTGGATGGCATGAACCGGTCGCAAGTCCAGGAGCGAGAATGATATTAGACGAAGGAGCCGTGTCGATCCGCCCGGGCCATGTGCCGCTTACACCGATCAGCTTCCTGGAGAGGGCCGCCGATGTGTATCCGACCAAGTCAGCCGTAATCACTCGGTCTGGGATGCAGGAGTCCTACTCAGCATTTCGCACCGAGGCAAGGAAAGTAGCCCGTTGCTTGCGATCTGAGGGCATCTCTCCCGGTGATCGAGTGGCGGTACTCGCTCGCAATGGCCCGGATGCGCTGAGGATGCACTATGTGATACCTGGGGTGGGAGCGGTCCTCGTCGCACTGAACACTCGACTGTCCTCCGACGAGTACCGCTACATACTCGACGATTCGAGAGCTTCGATCCTCTTTGTCGAGTCGCGGTTCAAAGCCCAGATTGAGCCCATCCGGTCAAGCATCGCGTGCAAGGTCATTGAGCTTCCAGATGCCGACACCCGGAGTCAGACGGAGGGCATTGGTATCCCCTATTCCGATTGGCTCGACCGAGCTAATGATGGGTCTTCGTCGCTCGATCTTCCTGGGGCGGAGGACAATCCTCTTGCTATCAACTATACGAGTGGCACAACCGGCCGGCCTAAGGGCGCCGTCTACACACATCGAGGTGCCTATCTGAACTCGCTTGGTGTCGCGATCGAGCTACAAATCGCGCCAAGTTCGATCTACCTCTGGACCCTGCCGATGTTCCATTGCAATGGTTGGTGCTACACGTGGGCGGTTACGGCTGTTGGTGCAACTCACGTGACTCTTGCCGACTTCGATCCGGGCGACGCTCTAGAACTGATCGGTCGCCGCTCCGTGACCCATCTTTGCGGCGCGCCGGTGGTGTTGAACGCTATCGCCGATGAGGGAAGGAAAGCCGATCTCCGATTTGAGCATGATGTTCGCATCGCCACCGGAGGTGCCCCACCCGCTCCGACCACGATCGCGGCGATGCGAGATCTCGGTATTGAGGTGATCCACCTATACGGACTCACCGAAACCTACGGCCCTTCGATCGTGTGCGAGACGCAACCGGATTGGGCAGACCTGAAGACGGATGAGCTAGCGAAGGCAATGTCGCGACAAGGTGTTAGGACGATCAATGTCGAGGCTGTCAGAGTCGCGGACGGCGACTTCGTCGATGTACCCGCTAACGGTGAGACGATAGGCGAGGTGCTAATTCGCTCTAACACTGTTATCCCCGGCTATCTGGATACGACAGCGGGCGGCACTGAGACCTTTCACGATGGGTGGTTGCGTACCGGTGATCTCGCCGTGATGCATCCCGACGGGTACGTCGAGATGAAAGACCGTCGTAAGGACATCATCATCTCGGGTGGGGAGAACGTGTCGTGATCGAGGTGGAGAATCTGTTGGTTTCGCATACCGCCGTTGCCGACGCCGCGGTGGTGGCTGCACCGCACTCCAAGTGGGGTGAGGTGCCGGTCGCCTATGTAACGTTGAAAGAAGGTGCCTCCACCAGCGAGACGGATCTGATCGAGTTCGTTCGCAATCACCTTGCTCACTTCAAAGCGCCCAAGGCGATCCTATTTGATGACCTACCTAAGACCTCGACCGGCAAGATCCAGAAGTTCGAGCTCCGCAAGCGAGCCCAGTCGATACTGGTCGAAAGAGAGAGCTGATTCGATGATCGATTTCAGTGTTCCCACCGAAGTGACGACGTTCATTCGTCAGCTGCGCGACTTTATCCATGATGATGTCGTCCCTCTCGAGGGCACGCTCGTGGATGAGGACTTCCGCGGTGGAGATGGCCGACTCGAAACCGAAGTGCTGCCTCCCCTTCGAGAAAAGGCACGACAGGCAGGTGTGTACGGACCACAGATACCCGAGGAGTTCGGTGGACTCGGTCTGCCACTTACGACCCTGGCGTTCGTCTCCGAGGTTTGTGGGCCTCACCCTCTCGCCTCGTTGGCTATCAACATGATGGCGCCGGATGAGGCCACGATGCATCTCCTCGAGATGTTCGGAAGCGATGAGCAGCACGAGAGATGGCTCAGACCCTTGGCAGAGGGACGGATCCGGTCATGCTTTGCGATGACCGAACCCGATGCGGGCTCCGATCCCAGCCGGATTTCGTCGCTCGCCAGACGAACGGGTGCGGGGTGGCGGATCGATGGCCATAAGGTATTTACATCGGGTGCTGTTGGGGCGGCCCTCTGTGTCGTGATGGCCGCTTCAGATCCGGATGCACCCAGAAGAGACAGGGTTTCGATGTTCATCGTCCCTACCGACGCGGAGGGATTCGAAGTCGTGCGCGAGCTCAAACCGATGGGATATCGTGAGCTCGGCGGACTCTGTGAGGTTCGCCTCTCGGGCGTCGAGGTCGGATCGGAGGCGCTGTTGGGCGACCTTGGTGCCGGCCTGAGCATGGCACAGGCGCGACTCGCTCGAGGTCGGCTGGGACACGCCATGCGTTGGATCGGAATCGCACAAGCAGCACTCGATCTAGCGGCGGAGCGCGCTCTTCAAAGAGAGACCTTTGGACAGCAGTTGAGCAAACGGCAAGCGATCCAGTGGTGGCTAGCTGACGGAGCTACACAGCTTTCGGCCTCCCGGCTCATGGTCCTGAACGCCCTCTGGCGAATTGAACAGGGCGTCCCGCACAAAGCTCAAATATCGATGATCAAGACCTATGTGGCGGAGACATTGGACAAGATCGTCGATGATGCTCTCCAGGTGTTCGGCGGATGGGGTTACGTTACCGATTTCCCATTAGAGCGCTGGTACAGAGACGCGCGTGCAGCCCGAATCTATGACGGGCCCTCGGAGGTTCATCGTTGGGCCGTGGCTCGAGAGCTCCTCAACGAAGTCGAGACCACTGGCACAGCACGTCGGATATCTGGCGATGTCCTCGGTCAGCTGATCTGATCTCTTGACTGTCAGTAACGATCATCACGCGGTCAAGTCCTGGCTGGAGGAACGGGTACACCAGATACAGCCGCCTCTCAAGTTCTCCGTGATGGCAGGTGGCAAGTCGAACCTCACGTATCGCATCGACGACTCAAGTGGCCGACGGTGGATTCTGCGCCGTCCGCCTCTGCATGGGGTGATTCCCTCGGCCCACGACATGGCTCGTGAGCACCGGATCATCTCAAGCCTCCTCGCTTCAGGCGTTCCAGTACCAGAGACCATCGGCTATGAACCCGATGAATCCTTGATCGGTGCACCATTCTTTGTGATGGAATACGTCGATGGTCACGTACTCCGCCATCCAGACGCCGCTATGGAGGCTCTCTCGGAGGAAGCTCGACGTAACGTGGGCACGTCTATGGTCCGTGCCCTGCATGCATTGCATGCGGTTAGGCCGAATTCGGTGGGGCTAGGGGACCTCAGTCGGAAGGACCAGTACCTTGCTCGCCAACTGCGGGCATGGGGACGACAACTCGACGACGTAGAAGGAAGCTTGGGAACCCGGATTCGTCTCTTACGGAAGGTGAGAGATCGGCTCGCCGACTCCATACCCGTCCAGCAGCAGAACTCCATTGTCCACGGGGACTACCGACTCGACAACGTCATCATTTCATACGGCGGTGAAGTGAGGGCAGTTCTGGACTGGGAACTGAGCACACTGGGTGATCCGTTGGCAGACGTAGCCACTCTCGCAGTCTACTGGAGCGATCCTGATGACTCCTTCTTCCCCCTTCCGACAGCGACAGTGGCATCCGGTTTCCAGAAACGCGAGCAGGTTGTCGAGTCGTATATGGGGAACTCCTCGTTGGACTTCTCCCGATTCCCATACTATTTGGCATTCGCTTCGTGGCGGCTCGGGGTCATTCTCGAGGGCGTCCTCCGTCGCTACGACGCGGGAGCGTATCCTGAAGCAGGCAAGGAGGAGTGGGAATGGCTACGGCAGTCGGTTCCGAAGCTCGGAGAGCTGGCACTTGACCACCTGCGATCGGATTAAGCCGATCGCCCAACGGGTGACTCTGGTCATCGCCCGAGGAAACCCCTAGGGCGAACATCGGAATCATCAGTTCGGATCGGAGTGTTGAGTGCTGGCAATACCGATCAACATGCCGCCATGGCCTTTCATTTCAGAGGTCCCCCATCGGGTACTACTTCGGTCTACTGAACGGTGAACTGATGGAGGTGCTCGAGAACCTGCAACGGAAAGAGCCGGGAAAGGGGGTCCAGGATTGCGTCGACGAGATCCTCGGACGCTGGTGAGGGCATTGTCGGCAGTCTGGTAGTCAGGTCGGGTGTGGACTGCTGTACTTCTTCGGCATGCCCCGCCAACAGGTGTTGAGGCGTACCGAGAGTTCGGGGATCGTGTTCTCTGTGGTCCAGTTGGTTGCAGTAGATCCTGAAGCTTGTCTCAAATCGATCGAACTGATCGGCCAACTCCGTGGAGCTTTCTGTTTTTGGCCGATCCGGTGACCACATACCGGTTTCGAGCATTAATGCGCTCACTCTTTGGGGTCAGATTGGAAGGGTTGGGCCTGTGTTTGCCCACGATTGGAGGCCAGCACGAGTACCCCCGGACAAGATGACCGGGATTGTGTCGTCCATCGTTAGGCTCTGACCTATGGCACTGCAAACGGTGGACCGCGCATGCAACTTCTTATTCATGCTGCGCAGTTTGTCGGAAGCCTCACTCTCAGAACTAAGTGAAGCCTCCGGGTTGAAGAGGTCGACCGCTAGGGGGGTGCTGACCTCGCTCGTCGATCACGGTCTCGTCTACCAGGACCCCGTCACGCGCCGTTACCGCCTAGGTACCGGTCTCATTGACCTAGCGCAGGGTGTAATGGCCGCCGATCACCTTCGTCTCATCGCTCGCCCCCTCATCCGTACGTTGCGTGACCTCACCCAGGAGTCGGTGGGTATTTCGATTCGCGTCGGAGATGAAAGGGTGATCGTGGAAGTGTCTGACAGCGAAAACCCGATCCGCCACGTCCTTGTCGTCGGAGCCCACACCCCCCTCCATATGGGCGCCGTTGGACGTGTGTTCTTGGCTTGGATGCCCGAATCAGAATTGGGTGACTATGTAGATCGGATTCAGGGTTCGGACACCCAGGCCTTCGACGTGAAGGGGTTGAGAGATACGATTGAGCGCATCCAAGAGACCGGCATTTCTGCCTCCGAAGGCGAGGTGGTAACAGAGGCGGTAGGGATTGCCACCCCGATCCGGGACCAGTCGCACAATGTCATCGCCGCGCTCCATATCGCCGCCCCCGCCAGCCGGCAGGGGAGTGGTGGACTAAGCGAGTTCAAGGACGATCTCGTCGCCTTCGCCAGCAAGATTGAACGTAGCCTTCAGGGCAACAGCTAGTTCGAGGATATCCCCACGGGTTTCCACTAGGCGTGCGACGAATTCTCTACGCTGAGCTGGTCCCTGGGTAGATGTGCGAATGGTGGATCCTTCAGTAATCCTTGACAGGAGAAGGCAAGGCGTGCGAATATATCGACACGGCGACGGAATGCTCGAACGTCGTTTTGGAGGAGAATCGTATGAGGTTAAACACGAGGAAGCGTTTGTCGGGGATCGCGATAGCAATGTTGGTCCTCGCGGCATGTGGGAATGAATCGGGTACCGAGGAATCACCCACGACCGCGGCTGCCACGGGGGCTGAGGGTTCAGTGACGACCGCAGGATCGGAGACGGCCACGCCGGATACAGCAGGCGCGGGGACAGATGCCTCGTGGCCGGAGGAGTTCAACACCTTGGTGTTCCCGACGGGGTCCCAGGGCGGCGGCGGTTACTCATGGGGTACCGTCGCTGGACAACTCTGGGCCGAGGAACTGGGACTCCAGGTCGAGGTCCAGGCCGGCGGAGGCCAGAGCAACATCCCCTTGATCGAGGAAGGACAGGTACAGCTCGCCGCCACCAGCCCACTTGACTTCGCCGAAATCTTCGGAGAGCCGCCAGACGCGGAGAACACGGAGATTCGGGACTTCTGGACTCTGTACCCGCTCGCTCTCCACACCATTGTGCCGGAGGACTCCAGCGCCACCATGCTCTCCGACCTGGCTGGGACAGATGAGCCGATCGCCATCGGAGCCCCCGACTCCAGCGAGAACCAGTGGTTCCGTTCAACAATCGAGTGTGGTGGGTACACGATCGGCGACTTCAACATCCAGGAACTGGGCAAGGATGAGGCGTCGGCTGCATACAGCGACGGTCTGATCGCCGGATGGTCGGCCGCCGGTCCCGCCCCAATGCCACAGTTCGCCGAGGTGATGGTCACCAACCGGGGCGGCAAGTTTCTCGGCATCGACCAGGAGATGATCGACTGCATGCTTGACCAGAACGTTGGCTGGGCCGAGGGCGAGATCGGCGAGGAGTACGAGCTGAGCGAGAACGTAAAAACCCTCACCCTGTGGTACCCAATTGTGGTACATGAGTCCGTGCCGGACGCTCTGGTCTACGAGATGGCACGAGTGATCGACGAACGCTACGACGACCTAGTCGCCGCCTACGCGGGTGCCCGCTACTCGACCGCCGAGAACACGGCACAGATGCCCGGTTTCGGGCTACATCCTGGCGTCGAACAGTATCTGCGGGACAGCGGTGAACTCGACTAAACCACCGGTCGATGGGTCTGGGGCACTCCTCCCGGCCCTCCATCCGCTTATCACCCGCACAGGAGACTCGTGAAAGAAGACAGCTCAGAGTCAGAGCGTCCACTGACAAAGAGCTTCTCTACCGACCCACAGCTGGCCAAGATTGAGTCGGAGTGGATGGGTTCGATTCGCAAGGCACTCGTCGTCGGATTGGCAGTCGTCTGGTGTCTCTGGCAGCTGTGGTTTGCTGTGACCATCCCACCGGCGCCAGTCCTTTTCCGGTCGCTCCACCTCGCCTTCGGGTTCGCGATCGCTTTCCTCATGTACCCCGGATTTAGGCGAATTCGGCCAGCCTGGCTACGAGGCGTCCTCGATGTGGCTTTGGCCCTGGTGGCCGTGTGGCCGCTGGCCCACCTGATCGCCAACTTCGTTCGGCCCGACGTCGTAAGACTCATAATGCCAGAACAGATCGACGTCGTGGCCGGGCTGACCATCTTCGCTATGATCATCCTGGTCAACTGGCGAGTCGGTGGCCCACCTCTCGCCCTCACGGCCGCCGTGTTCCTCGCCTACATGTTCTATGGATCCTCGTTGCCTACTCCTTGGGGACACTCAGGCACCTATATGACCCCTCAGATCATCTCGGGTCTCTACCTCAAACTCGACACGGGAATTCTAGGGGTGGCCACATCGGCGGCTGCCAATCTCATCTTTCCGGTGCTCTTCTTCGGTTCGACTCTGATTGCATACGGAGCGGGAGACTTCCTATCGAACCTGACCACGGCCGCGCTTGGCCGACTGCGTGGTGCCCCGGCCAAGATTGCCGTGGTCGCCTCGGCTGGCTTCGCTTCGATTACCGGGACCGGCCCCGCT
>WHTL01000259.1 GCA_009377735.1 Acidimicrobiia bacterium | reverse complement strand
GATCACCTCGCCGTGATATGAAACTTTCTCACCGGTCAAGATTGCCCTCATCGCCTCCACGGACTCCCGGAGTGCAGTGGGCGGATGCGCCTCGGGAAGACCGTAACGTCGGGCGTGGGTCTTGGTGCAGGCACCGGGAGCGGTGAAGATCCGACCCCCTGTCAGCTCGTCGAGGGAGGCGAGGGTCTGGGACGCCAATAGTGGATTTCGGAGACGAACCGTTTGGGTACATCCCAGCCTCATGTTCTCCGTGGCGAGACCGATGGCCGCCAGGGCTGTGACCGAATCCCGCATCAGCTCGATGGTCTCGGAGAAGAACCCCATCACAAAGCCTGCCTCATCGGCCCTCCGCATCCAATCGGCCATCTCGGCGACGGACATGTTGGCGTCATAGCCGGCTGCGAATCCGGTGGCATCCATGGATCCTCCTCGTAACGCGGGTACGCTGGGGGCGCAAGGTGGTATCTCTACATTGAGAGACCTGAGACTAGCTGAACGTTGAGATATTTGTCCAGTGGAAGATTACATAGACCACATACTCCAACAATGGGCCCGCGAGAAGCCCGAAACCGACGTCAGCCCGATGGGTGTATTCGGGCGGATATCCCGGGCATCGAGACTCATGGAGCGACAGATCGAGGCGATCTTCTCCTCCCACAACCTCCAGGGTGGCCGCTTTGATGTGCTGGCCGCTCTCCGTCGGGCCGGTCCTCCCCACGTGTTATCCCCCACGAACCTCTACAACTCTCTCCTCATCACTTCGGGGGCGATGACCCATCGGCTCGATCATCTAGAGCGAGCCGGGCTGATAGAACGAATACCCCACCCCAACGACGGCCGCGGGTCATTAGTGAAACTCACCCCGGCAGGGGCCGAGGCACTCGACGCCGCCCTGGAAGAACACCTAGAAAACGAACACCGGCTCATCGCCGCCTTGGAACCTGACGATCGGGAGGCCCTCGCCGCTCTTCTCCATAATCTGTTGGTCGCTCTGGGCGACACGGGTGAGCCTGCCCCTGCCGACGAGGCGTCCCAGGAGGGTCAGTCCGGCTCGAACCCGTAGTCGCGGCGGGCACCCTCGGGTGTGACGAGACCCTCGAGTAGGTCAGTCCGCAGCAGCTCGGGATCACGCTCTTCCGGGTCGTGGTATCCCCCTCCTCCCGGCAGTTCCAGGGTGATGGCCGCCCCGGCATTTAACCTGCGACTCAGCTTGGGATTGTCGACCGAGCCGTCCTCGGTGGTGGAGAACGTCGCCCGCGAGCCAGGTCCACCGCCGTCGTAGCCTTCCGCCGGGTACCGGAGCCGATCGGCCAACGAACTGACGACGAACGGCTCTCCGGTGCGGACCTCAACCTCGATGACCTGACCCAATCCACCCCGGTACTTTCCGGGGCCACCCGAATCCGGCAGAAACTCCTTGCGTCGGAAGACGAGAGGAGATGTCGACTCGATGATCTCCACCGGGGAGGTGGCTATCCCGCTGGGGAAGCTCGTGGTGGAGAGACCGTCCTGTGAGGGGCGGGCTCCTGTGCCACCCGAGGCGAAAAACACAGTCACAAACCGGTTCTTCCCCACCCCCCTGATTGTCGTCAGCCACACGTTGCCTGCGCCCTCGGCGATAACCGATTCCGGGAGCACCCCAGCCAGGGCGCCGAGAACGGCGTGGGGTAGGAAATGTCCAACTATGTGTCGGGCAGCCACCGCCGCCGGATAGCGGGCGTTGAGTATCGAACCCTCCGGTGCCGTCACCGTCACCGGGCGGAAACTCCCATCATTGTGGGGAATATCCGGAGAGATGGCGCACTTGAGGGCGTACGAGGTGTATGCGGTGGTGTAGTTCAACACCACGTTCATGCCACGCTCTACCTGCTCGGAGCTCCCGGAGTAGTCGACCAGAATCTCGTCGTCGTCGATCACCACCCGACAGGAAATGGTCACCGGCTCATCGAGCCCATCGGTGTGTATGACCTTGTGGTATTCGCCGTCGGGGACCCGGCGGATCGCCTCTCGGGTCGCCGTCTCCGATCGGTCCACGATCTCATCGCCGAGCCGTTCGAGGTCGTCGAGATCGAACTCGTCCACGTATTCGATGAGACGATCGGCACCCACCTGGTTGCCGGCGACCTGGGCGTGCAGATCTCCCATCACCTCCCGTGGTGCCCGCACATTGGCGGCCAGCAGCCGATGCAATTCGGCATTGGGCTCGCCAGCGGCGTAGAGCTTGGTCATCGGCACCCAGATGCCTTCCTCGAAGACCTCACCAGCGTCGGCCGACAGACCACGACCGCCGATGTCGACCGCATGACAACAGTTGCCGAAGAAGCCGATCACCCGATCGTGGTGGAACACTGGTGTCACGACGGAAAGGTCGTTGAGCTGACCCGAGGTCTTCCAAGGGTCGTTGGTGATGAGGACGTCACCCGGCTCCAGTGACTCCAACGGAAACTCGTCCAGGAAATGGTGCATCGAGGTGGCTAGCGAGTTGATGTGTCCCGGGGTTCCCGTCACGGCCTGGGCCAACATACGACCCCTGGCATCGAAGACGGCTGCCGATAGATCACCCGACTCTCGCACTATGGGTGTGAACGAGGTGCGTTGTAGGGCGGCTGCCTGCTCGTTGGCAACGGTCACCAGCCGACTCCACAGGATCTCCAGGGTGACCGGGTCCATCAGGGCGTCGCTCATTCGATCTCCACTTCGATTGTCCCATTGTCCGAGATGGTCGCACTTCCCCCGGGCCCGATCACCACCGTGGACTCTCGTTCCTCGACGACCGCCGGACCCTCCAACCGAAACCCCGGCGGAAGGGCATAGCGGTCAAAGACGGCACAATCAACGAACTGATCTGTCTCCGAGAACCACATGCGACGATGTCCCCGAAGTGCTTCGCTGTCGCGAGTACCCACGTCGGCTGCGATGTCGGGAGCGGGTCGGTCACCCGCCACCCGGAGACGCCAGGTGAGGACTTCGGGATCGACATCGGTCGGATGCGACCCATAGAGCACGAGGTACTCCTCCTCGAACCTCCGTCTCACATGCGCCGCGGGATCGGACTCCAGTTCGGAGCCCAACTCGATGGTGATCGCCTCACCCTGGCCTTCGTATCGCACATCGGCCGAGACGAGGACCTCGACCGCTTCGACATTTGACAGGGTGAGCTGGTGACGACCTTCCTCCTCCATCAGTCCCAGCACGTCATCGACCTCCTTCCACCGGGTTTCGGCGAGTGGGGCGGGCAAACTCCTGGCGAACTCGAATGAGGTCGGCGCCGTCAGCATTCCAAATGCCGAAGCCACCCCAGCTCTCGGGGGAAAGATGAGACTGTTCAATCCGAGAGCCCGCGCCACCCCCCAGGCGTGCACCGGTCCAGCTCCTCCGGTGGCGACCAAGGTGTAGCGTCGTATGTCACGTCCCGCCTCGATGGCATGCATGCGTGCCGCACTCGCCATGTTCTCGTTGACGACACGGTGGACTGCCGCAGCGGTCTCCTCGGCGTCGAGGCCCATCGCGGTTCCGAGCGCACCGAGGGCCTCCCGCGCCTTGTCGAGGTCGAGACGCATCGACCCGCCGAGGAAGTAATCGGGATCCAGATAACCCAACACCAGATCGGCGTCGGTGACTGTGGGGCTCTCGCCACCGAGCCCGTAGGCGACCGGACCCGGATCGGACGAGGCGCTGTCCGGGCCAACCTTTGGCAGCCCGAATGTTCCAACACGGGCGATCGACCCACCACCCGCTCCGATCTCGATCATGTCCATGACCGGTACCCGAATGGGAAGCCCACTCCCCCGGGTGAACCGGTACACCCTTGCCGCCTCCATTTCGCTGGCGAGGAGTGGCTCGCCGTCTTCGATCAGTGCCGCCTTGGCGGTGGTTCCACCCATGTCGAAGGCCAGAACCGGCCGATTGGTATCGGCACCTCCCAGATATCCGGCGCTCAGAACCCCGGCAGCGGGGCCAGATTCGAGGAGGCGGACGGGAAAGCGTCTGGCCACCTCTGTCGAGGCGAGACCGCCGGTCGAGAGCATGATTCGGATGGGGGCTTTGATCCCGGATGCATCGAGTCTCTGCTCAAGGGTCCCGAGGTAGCGATCCACCACCGGCAGCCCGTATGCATTGGCTGCGGTGGTGGAGACCCGCTCGTACTCGCCCACCTCCGGGGAGACCTCAGAGGAGATCGCCACCGAGGTTTCGGGGCTCATCTCGTTGAGGACATCCCTCACTATCTCCTCGTGTGCCGAGTTTCGATAGGAGTGGAGGAGGCAAACGGCTACGGCCGTCACATCGTCATCGATGGTCGACACGAGTGCTCGGACATCGTCCACATCGAGGGGGGTGTCGATCGAGCCATCTGCCAGAATCCGCTCACGAAGACCCATCCGCCGGCGACGGGGAACCAGGGGCGACGGCATCTCCAAGAAGAGGTCATACAGGTCGTAGCGTTGTTCCCTACCACTCTCAAGAACATCTCGGAAGCCCTCCGTGGTGATGAGGGCTGTGACGGCACCCTTGCGTTCGATCAGGGCATTCGAGACCAACGTCGTGCCGTGAACTATCTCGGTCACCGCTGCGTAATCAAGGTTCCCCAGCAGTTGGTGGATCCCGTCGGCGACGGCCTGTGATGGGTCGTTGGGCGTCGTCAGGACCTTGCCGGTACGAATAACCTGCTCGTCCGCGACCAGTACCAGGTCGGTGAAAGTTCCGCCGATATCGACGGCTACTCGGAGGGAAGGGCTGTCAACGGTCATGAGTGGCTCGTCCGGAGAAGCTTAGCATTAAGATAGTTCTGGCTCGACCGCCGAACCCAACGTGAGGAGCACCCGGTGAGTCTGAAGATCGATCTGGATGGGCAAACAGCCCTGGTAACCGGTGCCAGTCGCGGAATCGGCCGTGACATCGCACTTACCCTCGCCGAGGGCGGGGCGGACTTGGTGGTCGTGGCCCGCAACGTCGACCCACTCGACGATCTTGCCAAAGAGATCGGCGAGCGCGGGCAACGATGTGTCCCTGTTGCTGCAGACCTGAACCTGCCCGAATCATGGGAAGAGGTGGCCGAGCGGGCATGGACCGAGATGGGACCCATCGACGTCCTCGTGAACGCGGCAGGGGTGATCGTGCGAAGGGAGCCACCAGACGTAACACTCGAGGACTTTGACTCAACCTTCGACCTCAACGTCCGGGCGACCTTCTTCCTCACCCAGGCCGTCGGTCGACGGATGCTCGAGGCTGGTGCTGGATCGGTCGTCACCATCACATCGGTGGCTGCCGGGACTGTGACCAAGGCGCCGGTCACCTACCAGGCATCGAAGGCGGCTCTCGTGCAGATGACGAAAGCATTGGCGATCAGATGGGGACCCACGGTGCGAGTCAACTCGGTGGCTCCCGGCTATGTCGAGACCGACATGAACCGGGATTGGTTGGCCGACCCCGATAACCGTCGATGGCTCGTAGACCACACGGCAATGCAACGAGTCGGTGAACCGTCGGATGTTTCCGGACTCGTTGCTTACCTGGCCTCCCCCCTGTCCTCCTTTATCAATGGCCAGAACATCGTCGTGGATGGCGGATGGAACACCCTTTGACGGCATCGGCGAAGCCCGATCGCCCCGTGTCCTGAATGGGTTTCCTCTTCGGGATATCCGCCGCGGCGGTGTTCGGCCTGTCGGCAGTTCTGAACCGTATCGGCATGCGGACACGACCCGATGATGATGGTCTCTTTATGACGGTGACCCTCAACGTCCTCATCCTGGGGGTCCCGATACTCTTTATTGGTCTTCCGCAAATGACCACGGTTGGTCTGGCTGCTTTCGCAGCCGGCG
>WHTL01000280.1 GCA_009377735.1 Acidimicrobiia bacterium | reverse complement strand
TGCCTCTGGCTCACTTCTCGCGTGGTCGGGGCCGTCCGACCTAACCTCCGCGACTCGGTTTCTGTCTGTCGGGTAGAGATGCCGTAACGGGTTCGGTGTGGTTGCGTTCGAGGTATTCCGTAGCCTCGTGGTCGCCAGTGGTTGGGGTATCGCGGCTCAGGCTTGGGTGAGTGCCACCAGCCCTGATACTGGTCATGGCCAGTTCGTCGAAGGGTTCGGTGTCGTCGCGGATCGCAGTCTCACCCGGTCCGAGACGGTCCGTTCAACTCCGGGAGATCTGGTCGCGGTAACGGAAGGAATGCTCGGGGGGTGTGGGGGGCTTCACTTTGCGAGCGAAGCGAAGCAAAGATCGGCCCCCCACAGAAGACAGTTCAAAACGCAGCCGTGGCTTGACCATGAAACGGGTGATGAGCCACCCGATCAGCACAAGGTGCGGATCTCCGGCAAGGGGGTTGGTGGCTCATGATGGGCAGATGATCCGGGCCCCCATGCGCCTCCCGGCTCGGGTCACGCTGCCCATGATCGAACTTACGAGAAGGTGATGATGAAGCTGTACTGGTTGCTTGAAAGGGGAGAGGAAGTCGAACAGGCCGTGGCTGTGGTGGGAGTGGATGGACAAGACCGGAGCTTTCGGGCATTGGGTGGGTCACAGATCACCGCCTGGTCATGGGAAGTCGGTGACCTCCGCCTCCATCCGGTACGTTCCCGACCATTGACCGAGGATCTCGATGAGGCACTCCAGATCCTCGTCGATCGTGTCGAGGCTGCAGCCGATCAGCCACGAGAGGTCTAGAAAGGCGCGGGTCCCACTCCGAACACCTCGGATATGGCGAACTCCCCGTCGACGGAGTGAGGGTCCAGTTGGGCTGTCACAGTTGGCCCATCAGGGATGACCAGACCTACCCGCAGGGCCTTCCCGGCGACGCCGGTATTGTCGAACACCCTTAGCTTTCCGCCCCAGGAACCCCCCTCTTCGGGTGTCAGATCGACAGTACCCACCGTGAGCAGGATTCCATTGGTGTCGAGGATCCGTACCGGGCCCGAATATCCGTCAGCCATCGGGCGAGTGTACCGATCTGCGGCTGGGTCGGATACCGTCATCGCTTTACATCGGGGAGGCTCTCAGGGCGGAGAATAATCTCGCGGCGATAGGAGCGGTGTGTCTCCCGGATACGCCGCTCGGACTCCTCGGCTAGTTCCACCAGCTGCTTTCTGAGAGCCTCCACCTTGCCCTGGAGTCTTTCCACCTCATTCTGCAGGTCGATCACCTGTTTCACACCCTCGAGGTTGAGGCCCTGACCCGTGAGCTCCTGGATCATCTTGAGACGATCGATGTCGGTCTGGGAGTAGCGGCGGGTACCACCGGGCGTTCGATAAGGGTCGACGAGACCCTTGCGTTCGTAGATCCGCAACGTCTGGGGGTGCATTCCGGCTAGGTCGGCGGCGACCGAGATCACATAGACGGCGCGTCTTCCCTTGCGACTCATGCGCTCACCCCTAGATGGCTGCGGAGGTCGTCATCATCGAAGGTACTGAGTTGCTCGAAGAGCTTCTTCTCGTCCTTGCTCGGTTTGCTAGGAATCTGGACATCCACAGTGACGAGGAGGTCACCCGTCTTACCCCTCGCGGGCTTGACACCCCGGCCGCGGACCCGGAAGGTGCGCCCCGACGAGGTACCGGCTGGGATCTTGAGCTTCACCGTCCCGTTGAGGGTGGGAACGGAGAGCTTGGTGCCGAGTACGGCCTCGCTGATAGAGAGGGGCACCGTCAACGTCAGGTTGTTCCCCTTGCGGCCGAACAGATCGTGCGCGGAGACGTTCACCTTGACCTGGAGATCGCCTGCTGGGCCGCCGTTGGTGCCGGGAGAGCCCTTACCGGGGATGCGGATCACGCCGCCATCCTTGATACCAGATGGGATCTTGACGTTGATCTTTCGGGTGCGCACCTCGACACCGGAGCCATGGCACACGGTGCAGCGGTTCTCGATGAGCTGACCCGAGCCGCCACATTGGGGACACGGCTGGGCAAAGCTGAACATGCCCTGATTCTGTGCGATCGAGCCTGAACCCCCACAGGTGGGACAGACGACCGGACGGCTGGGGGGCTCGGCTCCGCTCCCGTGACAATGGCTGCACATGGCGTCGCCCCGCACCGAGAGGGTGGTGGTTACGCCATGGACGGCATCCTGGAAGGAGAGTCCGAGCTCGGCGCGAGCGTCGGCACCGCGTCTCGGGGCAGTGCTGGTGCCGCCCCGAGGGCTGCCCCGACCACCGAATCCGAAAAGGTCACCGAGATCGCCACCGAATATGTCGGACAGGTCCTCGACGTTGATGCGCTGACCGCCGGGGGCGCCCTGAAAGCCGCCGAACCCGCCCGGACCGCCACCGGCGAAGGCACCGGAGTCGACGAGCCGTCGCACATCGTCATATTCCTTCCGCTGGTCGGCTTTAGATAGCACCCCATATGCTTCGGAGATCTGCTTGAAGCGCTCTTCGGCTGTCTCGTCGTCGGGGTTCGAGTCGGGATGGTGCTTCTGGGCGAGCTTGCGATAGGTCTTCTTGATCTCATCGGTGCTGGCGTCAGGGGAGACGCCCAGCACCTCGTAGAAGTCCTTCTCCACCCATTCGCGGTTCACTTATCCTGACCTCCCTGAACACCATCGGAACCCTCAGTCTCTTTGGCCTGGTCAGCGGGGCCGAGTGCCACCAGCGAGGCGCGTACCACCCGGTCGCCGAGGCGATAACCCCTCCTCAGTTCCTCGACGATCACCAGCGGGTCACCGGGTGTGGTCATTACCGCCTCGTGGATCTCGGGATCGAATGGCGCGCCGGGTTCGGCGGGAATGACCTCCAAACCCTCCTCCTTGAGGGTTTGGAGGAGTTGGGCATGGGTGTTCTCCAGACCACCGAGGAGTTTCACCTCGGTAGGGGTGGTTACCTCGACATTCAGGGCGGCGTCGAAGGTGTCGAGGGCGGGCAGGAGGCTGCGCACAACCCGCCCCACGCCACGAGATGCCGACTCCCCCTGTTCGCGGATCACCCTCTTGCGAAAGTTGTCGAATTCTGCGGCCACACGCTTGAGATCGTTGAGGTGTCCCTCGGACTCAGCGCGGGCATCGGCGACCTCGTTCACGAGGAGCTCTATTGCCTGATCGGGATCCTCGGGGATCTCAAGATCGAGCCGCGAATCATCGGGCGCCCCCTCCTGGGGACGCCCTTCGACGGGTTCGGTCACGACTGTTCGTCGGTGTCGTCGTCGCCTTCGTCAATGATCTCCGCCTCGACGACGTCCTCATCGTCACCTTCAACATCGTCCCCGCTCACGGGGGGCTGGTCACCAGGCTGCTGTTCGGCAGCCTCCTGATACACCCGGGTGAAGGCACCCTGGGAGGCAGACACGAGCGCATCGATCTTGGTGCGGATGGCCTCGGTCTCTGTCGTCTCGTCGTCCACCGCACCCTGTAGGTCGGAAAGGGCGGTGTCGATCGAGCCCCTCTCGTCATCGTTGAGCTTGTCGCCTTGCTCCTCGAGGACTTTCTGGGTCTGATGGATGAGCTGGTCTGCCTGGTTGTGGGTGTCGACGGCCTCGCGGCGTTTCTGATCTTCCTCCGCATAGGACTCCGCATCCTTGACCATGCGGTCGATATCCTCCTGGGCCAGGGCGGAACCACCGGTGATGGTCATCTCCTGGGCCTTGCCGGTGGCGGTGTCCTTGGCGCTCACGTTGACGATGCCGTTGGCATCGATGTCGAAGGTCACCTCGATCTTGGGAACCCCCATCGGCGCCGGCGGAATCCCGGTGAGGTTGAACCGGCCGAGACTCTGGTTGTCCTGGGCCATGGCTCGTTCACCCTGGAGGACGATGATCTCAACTTCGGGCTGATTGTTCGCAGCCGTGCTGAACATCTCCGTCTTGCGGGTGGGTATGGTGGTGTTCTTCTCGATCATCTTGGTCATGACACCACCCTTGGTTTCGATACCGAGGGTCAGGGGCGTCACGTCGAGGAGGAGAACATCCTTAACGTCTCCCTTGAGGATTCCGGCTTGGATGGCGGCACCGAGCGACACCACCTCATCGGGGTTGACACCCTTGTGGGGCTCCTTGCCGGTGAGGTCTTGCACCAGGTCCTGCACGGCAGGCATCCTGGTCGAGCCACCAACCATAACGACATGATCGATATCCGAAATGGAGATACCGGCGTCCTTTATGGCCGCCTCGAACGGCTTCTTGGTCCTCTCGAGGAGACTGTCGGTGAGCTTCTGGAACTCCGAACGGGTCAACTTCCGCTGCAGATGAAGCGGGCCGTCAGCGGTGGCAGTGATGAAGGGTAGGTTGATCTCGGTCTCGGTCACCGACGACAACTCGATCTTGGCCTTCTCGGCGGCCTCCTTGAGACGCTGGGTTGCCATCCGGTCGTTACCGAGGTCGACACCGTGCTCGTTCTTGAACCCGTCGATCAGCCATTGGATTACGACCTCATCCCAGTCGTCCCCACCGAGTTGGGTGTCGCCCGATGTTGCCTTGACCTCGAACACGCCGTCACCGATCTCGAGGACGGACACATCAAATGTCCCACCTCCGAGGTCGAAGACGAGGATGTCTGATCGGACTCCTTGTCGAGACCGTACGCGAGGGATGCTGCGGTCGGCTCATTGATGATGCGGAGCACGTTGAAACCGGCGATCTGGCCAGCTTCCTTGGTTGCCTGACGTTGGGCGTCGTTGAAGTAGGCGGGGACGGTGATCACCGCGTCAGTGACCTCGTCGCCTAGATATGAGGCAGCATCGCGCTTCATCTTCATGAGAATGCGCGCCGAAATTTCCTGGGCCGTATATGACTTGCCGTCGACCTCTGCCGTCCAGTCGGTCCCCATCTGGCGTTTCACCGAGCGGAAGGTCTTGTCGGGGTTGGTGATCGACTGTCTCTTGGCCACCTCACCCACTAAGACCTCGCCATCCTTGAAAGCCACCACCGACGGGGTGGTACGCCCACCCTCGGCGTTGGGGATGACCGTTGGGTCGCCACCCTCAAGGGCGGCGATCACACTGTTGGTGGTACCGAGGTCGATTCCTACTGCTCTAGCCATTTGTTGCTTTCCTCCGTGCTGATCGTTAGTCGTTTACGCCCCCCGGCGACAGCAAAAGCACGGCGTCGACCGAGGTGTGAATCTTCGTGGTCTCGTATTCTACAACCTGAGTCCCCCATTGTCATATTCCATCATCTCTGGGGGACGCCGTCCCCCAGACCCCCAACGGCTGCCTCTGCCTCACTTCTCGCGTGGTCGGGCCGTCCGACCTCAACTCCGCGACCCGGTACTGTCTGTCGCAGATCGGTGATACGCGGGTTTGTCGACCTCCCGACTTGAGGTCTTACCAGGGTGAGGGTTTCGTCGGTAGATTGCTC
>WHTL01000434.1 GCA_009377735.1 Acidimicrobiia bacterium | reverse complement strand
CGTTGTGCAGATCGGCGGCCAGGCGCGCCGCTCGCAAGGACGCACGACGAAGGCGCACCCGTTGCGGTGCTCCTAGGAGGAGGACGCCGCGAGCGGTGATGACTGGTCGTCGAGATGTGGGGCATGTGTTTCACACCAGCCACCTAGGACCTGCGTCGTCTCTTTCGCTCTGCTGGTTCATCCCGATCATTGCCCGAGGGTGAGCCGATGTGGACAAGGGCGTCGCCGGGTGAGACCAGGGGGTTGAGCGTCTTGGCGATGACGAAACCGGAGACGGTGGAACGGATCCGCGCGGGGCGATAGCCGAACGCATCTCCGATGGCGCCAAGACGATCACCTTCGGCAACCTCGTCGCCGAGATCGACATCGAGCGTCGCCAAACCACCTCTGCGAGCCCTGACCCAGGTGGTGCGACGGAGTTGGGTCGGTTTTACCCCCTTCCCGGGCGACTTGGAGATCATGCCAAGACTGTGGAGTATCCGCAGAGTGCCATCTAGGCCGATATCGATCGCATCAGTATCGAACCGATGCGCCTCGCCGGCCTCATAGACGAGAACCCGAATACCGTTCTCGGTTGCGGTCTGACGGAGTGATCCGTCACGGAGGCGGGCATGGATGCTGAACGGAGCGCCAAATGCCTTGGTGAGTTCGAGTGTCTCGGGATCATCGAGGTCGGCCCGGACCTGGGGGATGTTCACCCGGTGATTGCTGGCGGTGTGGAGATCGATCCCCACCTCACACTTCATCATGATCTTGGTGGTGAAGAGTTCGGCGAGTCTTGAGCCCAATGAGCCCCTCTTCGAACCGGGGAAGGCACGGTTGGGGTCACGACGGTCTGGCAGGTATCGGGACTCGTTGAGGAATCCGACCACATTGAGGATGGGCACGGCGATGACCGTCCCTTTGAGGGTCTTGGGGTCCAGTGCCCTGAGCAGACGCCTCACCACTTCCACGCCATTGAGCTCGTCTCCATGGATGGCGGCGGTGACGAATACCCGGGGACCGGCCCCGCGTCCATTGACCACGGCAACGGGCATTGATGCCTCGGTCCCAGACGCGAGACGACCGTAGTCGAGCTCAAAACGTGACACCCGACCCGGCTTGACCGTCACCCCGGCGACCGTTATCGAGTTGCGTGCGTTAGTTGTCACGATCACCAGATCCTGGTCACGGGTGGAGGCTGGAGGGGCTGCTTCACTGCGCTGCCAGCTTCTCGAGGTGGACGATGATGGCGTCGGCCACATCGACCCCGCTGGCACCTTCGATGCCTTCCAGCCCAGGTGAGCTGTTGACCTCGATCACCAGGGGACCGTCCTCTTGGGGGAGGAGGTCGACACCGGCGACATCCAGTCCCATCAGTTGGCTGGCGCGTACGGCGGTGGCCTCCTCTGTAGCCGTGAGCTCGATGGGTTCCGCGGTCCCGCCCCGGTGGAGGTTGGACCGGAACTCGCCAGGTGGGCTGGTCCGACGCATTGCGGCCACCACCTCGCCACCGATGACGAGGGCACGTATATCGGCTCCGTCGGCCTCGGCCACGAATCTCTGTACCAGTATGTTGGTGTCCATCTGTCGGAAGGCACCGATCACGGACTCCGCTGCTTTTCGGGTCTCGGCGAGCACGACGCCGAGACCCTGTGTCCCTTCCAGCAGTTTCACCACGAGGGGCGCGCCACCGACGATTTCGATGAGACCCTTGATATCGCGGGTGGAGTGGGCGGAACCGGTCACGGGCATGTTGACACCCGCCCGAGCGAGGAGCTGCAGGGAACGCAGCTTGTCCCTCGACCGGGTGATCGCCATCGACGAGTTGACGGTGATCACATCCATCATCTCGAACTGACGGACAACGGCGGTGCCGTAGAAGGTATAGGTGGATCCGATTCTGGGAATGATCGAATCGAACCTGAGCGACTGGTTCCGATAGAGCACTTTGGGCCGCGCCGACGTTATGTCCATGTAGCAGCGTAGGTAATCGACGATGGAGACTCGATGACCCCGGGCCTGAGCGGCCTCACGTAAACGAGAGGTCGAGTAAAGAGAGGCTCGCCGGGAGAGTATTCCTATGTGCATCCGCACCATTGTGGCGGCCCGACACGGGTCGTGGGTACTAGGAGGCTGGTGTGGAATGCCGTTGTGCAGATCGGCGGCCAGGCGCGCCGCTCGCAAGGACGCACGACGAAGGCGCACCCGTTGCGGTGCTCCTAGGAGGAGGACGCCGCGAGCGGTGATGACTGGTCGTCGAGATGT
>WHTL01000218.1 GCA_009377735.1 Acidimicrobiia bacterium | reverse complement strand
TTGGGATCCTCGTCTCGGTCATGGTGGTCGCCGGTCTTCCTGCGGGGTTTGTGCTGCGCCGCTGCTTGGTCATCGCCCCCTTCCTGATCGCAGCACTGCTGCTCCCATTTCTCGGGCCCGAGCCGAACATGGCAGTCGGTCCATTCTCGGTCTCGGTAGAGGGTCTGTGGGGCTTCTGGAACATCCTCGCAAAGGGGGGATTGGGGGTGTTGACCTCGGTGACACTCGCCGCCACCACCGAGGTGCCCGACATCTTCAGGGGCATGGATCGGCTCCACGTACCACCTGTGCTGACCGCAATTGCCGGTTTCATGATGCGTTATCTCGACACCATCGGCGGCGAGGTCGAAAGGACCCGGACCGCAATGGAGCTCAGGGGTCAACGTTCGCGATGGCTGGGGAACACCCTTGCCATTGCATCCATCGGAGGTCCCTTGTTTGTGAGAGCCTACGAGAGGGGTGAGAGGGTCCACCAGGCAATGCTGGTCAGGGGCTTCAACGGGGTGATGCCGTCGGTGGGGGACACTCCGATCTCGCGACGTCAAATATTGGTCGCAGCACTCCCTACTCTTTTGGCGGTGATTACAACCACCATTGCATGGCTGACCATCTTCTCCGGTTAGCCGATCTCACCTTCAGCTATGCGGACGGGACCGAGGCGTTGTGTGGTGTGGACCTATCTCTCGCCTCCGGGGAACGGGTTGCGGTGCTCGGGCCCAACGGCGCCGGCAAGACGACTCTTCTCCTGGCGATGGTTGGCGTTGTCGAAGCGGACGGCGATGTCGAAATCGACGGTATCAGACTGGGACCCGACACCATCGCCGATGTACGCCGATTGATCGGGCTCGTGTTCCAGGACACCGACGATCAGCTTTTCATGCCGACCGTCGGGGAGGACGTGGCATTCGGGCCCGCCAATTCCGGCCTGTCCGGGGAGGCATTGGAGCACCGGGTTCTCTCGGCAATGCAGGCGGTCGATATCGCTGACCATCGATCCCGGGTTCCCCACCATCTATCCAGCGGGGAGGCAAGGCGCGCCGCCATCGCCACCGTTCTGTCGATGAAACCCAAACTTCTCGCCTTCGACGAGCCTACAGCCAATCTCGACCCCAAGGGTGAGAATGAGCTCGGTGAGCTCCTCCTCGATCTCGACACTACCGTTCTGGTGGTGACCCACGACCTCCCGTTCGCCCTGAGGGTCTGTGAGCGATCGGTGATCCTCGATGAGGGCAGGGTGGTTGCCGATGGGGCTACTTCGGAGATATTGGCCGATGCCGAACTCCTCCGCCGGCACCGTCTGGAATTGCCGTACGGGTTCGACCCTGGGTCGGTTCAGAAGTGAGGGACCTAGAACTCGTCCTGGGTATCGGCTGTCTTGTTGCGGTCCTCTGGCCCGCCATCTTCGGCGTGCGGTCGTATCGCGGTCTCATGGCTACTTGTCTGGTGGTCCTCGTATCACTTCAGCTCATTTTCGAGGATTACAGGTGGCAGATGCTGCCACTGCTCATCACCGCGGCGGGTCTCGCGGTGGGTGATCTCCTCGCTCCCGAGCGGGAGTTGGTGTGGTGGCGCCGTCTCTCCCGCTTTCTGTTCGGTCCCGTTGGTCTGGCTGTGGTGGTAGCACTCGCCGTCATTTTTCCTGTTCCCGAGCTTCCCGCACCTACCGGACCCCAGCCCATCGGGACGATGTCCTTCGTGGTCACCGGCCCGGAGCACTTCGAGGTGTTCGACAACCCGGGGGAGGAGGAGCCCCGTGAGATACCGGTGCAGGTCTGGTACCCGTCCCAACCGACGGATGACGAGCCCATGGGATGGTCTTCACGTCCCGATGAGGTGGCGGAGCGAATCGCCCTGGCGGCCAGTGTCCCCGGATGGGCTCTGTCCCATCTCGATGCCGTTTCCTCCCATGCCGTGCCTGATGCGCCGATGTTGGAGGGAACCCTGCCCGTGATCATCTACTCCCACGGCTGGAGCGGGTTCCGAGCCGGGGCCCTCAACCAGATCGAGTCGCTCGCAAGCCAGGGCTACATCGTTATCGCTCCCGACCATCTTCATCTCTCTGTGGCATCGGTTTTCCCAGACGGCTCCGTTGTTGGACTCGACGAGGAGGCACTTCCGCCCATTGATCAGGTTGTGGAGGAGGAGTACTGGAACGACGCTGAGCGTCTGGTGGAGACAATGTCGGAAGATCAGATAGTGATCCTCGATGCCCTTGCCAGTGGTAACGGGTTGGGTGAAGTGGCCGAGCATGCCGACATGGGGCGTATCGCCATCTTTGGCCACTCGGCGGGTGGCGGCGCCGCAATTCTTACATGTCTCTTCGATGCCCGCTGTGACGGAGTGGTCGGTTTCGATCCCTGGGTGGAGCCCCTTGATGACCGCGCTATCGGCACGGATCCCGACTTTCCCCTGATGGTGCTCAGGTCTGATGAGTGGCGGAACACCCAGAACGACGCAGTGCTCCGAGGCATCGCCGAACGCAATCGCGATGTGGCCTACTGGATAGGTATCAACGGTGCCCAGCACTCCGACTTCACCCTTACCGCCCTGCTTTCACCCTACGGTGAACGGCTTGGTCTGAATGGGACCATACCGGTGGACCGGATGATCGCCGTCGTCGACTCGTATCTGCGCGGTTTCATGGATGTGCACCTACTCGGAGCGGGGAGTGCGGCATTGGAGACCGCCGAGTTCCAGGGTGTCGACTTCGAGTTGATGCCGGCGGCACCGGCGGAGTCCGAGTCCGAGGACGGCGACGACGTCGAGAGTGGTGCCGGGGTCCCCACGACGACCACCACCCCCGAAGACGAGGGCTAGAGAATCTGGCTGAACCCTGGGTTCCCACAGCCGCTGAGCGACGCTGCCAGCCCGATGTTCGGTGTGTGGGTCACCTCCCTTGACGCGTCTGAACTCAGTCGTCTGAGGGGTCGGAGCGTTGGTTGCCAGCAACCTCGGTGCCGAAGGTGTCGCCGGCGAGGACGGTGTCGAGGGCGTCGCCGAGCACGAGGGCGTTGGACTCACCGATGATCTTGCCGACCACCACACCGTCCTGATCGATGATGAACGTCTCTGGTATCCCGAACACCCCGTACGCGATGGCGGTGCGGCTCTCGGAATCGACGAGATAATCGGTGTATTCGCTCCGGCCCAGGTCCTCGAGGAAGGCCCGGGAGGCGTCGGGCTGGTCCTGATAGGAGATGGCCAAGAAACGCACGCCGCTGTCCTTGAAGGCTTCGGCCGTGGCCACCAGATCGGCGTGTTCCTTGCCACATTCCAGACACCAGGAGGCGAAGAAGTTGACGACCACGACCTCTCCCTCGTAGTCGGAGAGGGAGACCTCGTCACCCTCGTAGAGCCGCTCCAGGGTAAAACCGGGGGCGGGCTGATCGATGAGGGGGGAGTCGACCAGACCCGGATTGTCACCGAAGCGGCTGGCAAAAATGACGGTTACGGCCACCACCACGACCAGGGCGGCGATGACACCCCAACGAAGGAGGGTGCCCCGACGACGTGGGACAGCTTTGTCGACTATGTCGGACAAGATTCGCCTTCTTCGACGGAGCGGAGGTCCTCCTCCACCGCGGCTCGCACCGACGGATCGAGGTCGGAGTTGACAAGCACCTCGGTGAATATCGCCGCCGCCTGGTCCGGCTGGTGGGCTCCACACCAGGTGATCTGGCCCTTGAGGTAGAGGGGAAGGGGCGCCCCTGGGGTCACCTCGAGGGCTTCGTTGAGGAGACCCATGGCCGTTTCCACCTCCCCGTTTCCCTCATATGTCATCCAACCGAGTCGGCTGAGGGCGGTGGAAACCTGGGTCGGGTTGGCCCCGTCGGACTCCGCCACAGCCAGATATTGAGGCAGAGCCTCCGAATAGGAGCCCTCGGTGAAGTAGCGTTCCGCCAACGCCAGACGCATCCCATCGATCTGGGGGTCGTCGAGGTTGGCCGCGATCACCGACTCCATAGTCTCGTTGGACACCGACGACAGATCGACCTCGCCGTCGGCCACACCCGCTCCGGTCCCCTCAGGGTCTCCCAGGAAGACGAAGGCCCCCACCAGCACGACGGCGAAGGCAGTGACGAGGAGGGTGCTGCCGAGGATCATGCGTCTCGACCATCCTCTTGATTCGCTCCGGGACCGTACGTTGGGCTCGGGACTCGGGACTTCGTCGAGAACTTCCAGCTCCGAGCGGTAAAGCGCTGAGAGACGGTCGGCGGTCTCCTCATCGATCTCGCCCGCCTCCCGCTGTGCGGTGACACCCTCCAGATCAACCTGGGCCGCCTCTCTTTGCCGGTTGAAGTCGGCCTCCTCTGCGGGACTGGTGCGACGTCGTCTGCTCACCACCATGACCAACCCACCGACGAGGATGGCTGCGGGGATGAGCCACAATGCCACCGTCGACAGACTCAGTTCGGGATCGAGAAGCACGGCTCCCGAGTAGGAACCGAGGATCTCCTCGATGATCTCGGCGTCCGTCGCACCCGAGGCGATTCGGTCCCTGACCAGCGTCATCATGTCGTCGGCGAGTTGGGTACCGGAGTCGGCAATTGACTCACCGGAGCACACCGGGCACTTGATGAGGTGTCCGATCCGCTCTGCCCGGTCGGCTTCGGGCTCGTAGGTGAGGAGGGACACCGCCAACACCGCGGCCAGCGCGACGGTGAGCCCGAGCCGGATGTAGCTGACCGCTCGTGAGGACCTAGGCGACATCGGTCAAACTCCGAGCGGGAGCGCCCCGAACCCGAGCCACGGTGGCCCAGGCACCTCCGGCGGCCGTGACCAGACCTCCCAGCCAGAGCATCCAGATCATCGGGGAGGTGTTGAGTTGGAGTTCCACCACGCCGCGATCGAGACGGCGCATCATGAGGTAGAGGTCGCCGTCGAGGCCGCTCACCACTGCCGGGGTAAGGATGGGCTGGGGGGAATTGAAGATGTGACGTCCCGGTTCGGCGACGGTGATGTGCTCCCCGTTACGGCTCACCTCCACCCGTACACCTTCCACCGTCTTGTCGGGCTCCTCCCGGGTAAATGGGGTGTCGTAGCGGAGGGTGTAACCGGCGAACTCGGTGGTCTCACCAGGCTCCAATGTCACCACCTGGGAGTCACCGAGATTGGATACCAGGGCAATGGCGAGGGCCACCATCGCCACCCCGATGTGGGATAGCTGACCCGCCCAGTAGCGCTGGTCATTGCCGATGAGACGCCCGACCTCGGTGCGAAGGTCGGTGTCGCGGCCACGTGCTGCTCTTCCTGCGAGATGAAACAGGTGCCGGACGATGACGCCAACCACGAACACGCTTGCGACCACTGCCAGGGCTACCCATCCGTTCCGACTGATGGTGAAAAGGGTGACCACGCCTGTGATGAGTGCCACCTGGAGCGGTCCGTGGATCCGGCTCCAGAGCACCCGTCCGGAAATCGCCCTCCAACCCGCCACCGGCCCCAGACCCATCAGAAACAGGAGGAGAAAGGAGAGGGGCACGGCGAAACGGTTGAAGAATGGCTCCCGAACCCCGAGCTGCTCACCAGTGACCGCTTCGAGGATCATGGGGTAGGTGGTTCCCACGATCACCACGAAGGCGAACACGGTAAGCAGCAGGTTGTTGCCCAAGAAGGTTCCCTCTCGGGACACAAACGACTCCAGGCGGGGGGAATCGGAGACGAGGTGCGCCCGTGAAGCGAACAGCCCCAACGAACCGAGAAGCACTACGGCGAGAAAGGCCAAGATGGTCGGCCCTATCGCCGATTGGGTGAACGAATGGACCGACTGAATTGTGCCCGAACGTGTGAGGAACGTACCCAGGATGGTCAGCGAGAACGCCCCGATGACGAGGATGAAGTTCCATGCTTGCAGCATGTTGCGACGTTGCTGCACCAACGACGAGTGGAGGAAGGCCGTGGCCACCAGCCAGGGCATGAGCGAGGCGTTCTCCACCGGGTCCCATGCCCAGTAACCACCCCAGCTGAAAACCTCGTATGCCCACCATCCCCCAAACACGATCCCGGCAGACAGGAAAGTCCACGCCACCAGGGTGGAGCGATGGCTCCGTGCTAGCCAGAGAGAACCGGGGGAGGAGAGCGCCAACGCCGAGATGGCGTGGGCGAAGGGGACGGTGAGACCGACATATCCCAGATACAGCAATGGGGGATGGATCGACATTAGGATGTGGTTCTGAAGCAGTGGGTTGGGGCCCGGTCCGTCGACGGGCGAAACCGACTGGGCAAACGGGAAGTCCGATGTGGCCGTGCAGATCTGATCGGCGGAGACACACACCCCGAAGGGGTTGGCGACGGTTGCCATCAGGCCGAAGAAGAAGATCGCCACCAGCCCCATCACGGTGACCGCTCCCAGCTGCTGACGGTCGGGGGAGCGAAGCAATCGCCGGTACACCGAGTAGGTGAATCCGGCGAGCACCAGACCCCAAAGGACGATGGAGCCCTCCAGCGCCGCCCAGGCGGTGGCAACGTTGTAGGGGAACGGGGTGGAGAGGGCGTGGTTGGTGGCTACATAAGAGACCGAGAAATCGTCCAGCACCAGGGCCAAGATCAGGACTGCCATGGACAAGACCGAGCCACCTACGAGTACCGTCA
>WHTL01000090.1 GCA_009377735.1 Acidimicrobiia bacterium | reverse complement strand
GATATTGCGGAACACGGTCATATGGGGGTACAGGGCGTAGCTTTGGAAGACCATGGCGATCTTGCGGTCCCTTGGGGGAAGACCGTTCATAAGCTCGCCAGCAATGTAGATCTCACCGCCGGTGGGGATCTCCAACCCCGCTATCATCCGGAGCAGGGTGGTCTTACCACAGCCCGACGGACCGAGGAGCACCAAGAACTCCCCCTCGGTGCTCTCCAAGTCGACACCGTCGACCGCCACCGTGTCGTCGAACTCCTTGCGAAGTCCCCTTACCTCTAGGTTCGCCATACGACCCGAGTGTATGTTGACCCGGTCAACGGATGCTGAGCTGCCGTCCCTCTCATCCGCCCCCGATGAGGCCCTCGGCTCTCCAGTTGTCGAAGATTTGGGTTATCTCCTGCTCGGCTTGGGCGACCGACTCCTGTGGGCTCTGTTCGCCCTGCACCGCTCGACCCAACATGTTGGGGATCACGAAGGTGTTGAACACCTCGCCGGTAGCCGGGCTGGCCGGGCCGGGATGGCCCACATTGGTGCACCACTCCAGGGCAGTGGAGAGGACCGACAGCTTGTCGGCCGGCTCCGAGCCGAAGGGGTCGTCACCGAGCCAGGTATCGAGGTCGGGGACTCTCTCGGAGAAGGCCGGGAAGTCGTAGAGCTGGGAGTGCCATGTGGCAGACGCCAGATTCTCGGTGTAATGGAGCAGGAACTCCTTGGAAGCGTCCACATTCCCGGCGTGTTCGGGAACTATCCAGTTGTACATCACGTGCTGACCCACCAGGGCGGCAGCTGGGCCTTCCAAAGCCGGCGTGAAGAGGACGTCCGAGGCGACCTCGGGATTTGCCTCCTGGGCGGTCCTGTAGGCCGAGATGGAGTTGAGGACATAGGATAGCTCTCCTGCCACCAGGCCCTGGTTGTTGGAGGCGGCGTTCCAGGCAAACACCTCCTCGGTCATGGCGCCCTCGAAGAGCTGCATCATGAACTCGACGGCCTCGATCGTCTCCGGGCTGTTGATTGCCACGTTCTCGTTCTCATCCTGGATGGATGCGCCGAACGACCACAGCAGCGCCCTCCCGGCCATGTCGGAGTCAATCTCCTGGGAAAGCCCCAAACCAAGCTGGACACCCAGCTCGTCCTTGATACGGGAGCCGCCCTCGAGCAGGTCGTTCCACGTTGACGGACCGTCTGCCATGTCCACCTGCTCCCACAGACTGGAGCGGTAATTGCCGGGGTCGGGCACCCAGGCCGGGGCGTATCCGTAGTACTTTTCCGTCGTGGGGTTGAAGCTGGACTTGCGGCAAACATCGAGCAGCTCCCCGTACCTGGTCTCTGCTTCTTCGACGACGTCGGCCAGGTCGACGACGCTTGGCTCGAACTGCCCGAGTGGGGAAATGTGCTGCATGAGATCGTGACCCTCGCCAGCCTGTATCTCCGACGCGATGGCGGGAACGACCTCGGCCGTACCGATATGGTCGACGGTGACGTTTACGCCGACCTGCTCTCCCCATTCCGCCGCGAAGGTATCGAACCAGGTGTCATGGGAGGGGACGAAGTGGCTCCAGAGGAGAATCCGGAGCTCACCGCTCAACTCGCCGGCGGGCTCGACAAAACTGATCTCGGGTCCACCCTCCACCCCGGCCGCGGTGGTTGTGCCGGGTGCGCCGGTAGTCCCGGCGGCCGTCGTGCTAGACGGCTCCGTACCGCCACAGGCGGCGGCGAGCAGACCAAGCCCACCCAACTTGATGAAGTCACGACGGGAGAGTCCTCTTCGATAAGTCGAGGGAACGTACAGTGATCGTCGGCGTGGAACCATGGGTAGCCTCCTCCTGGCAAATCGACCATTCGAGTACCGTTACCGGCCCTTCCCACCAAATCCTATCAATGCTCGCTCCACTGCGTCGGATGGAATGTTCCCCCCCGCACCGTCCCACCGAACTTCGGGCCGGTAACGTCGCCCACCGACCGTACGAACCCTGGGTTCAGGCCGCCGAACTTACCCAGCTGCGCGGAAGGACACGGTCCGTCTGGTCACGTCGACATTGGACAGCTCTACGTCGATCGTTTCGCCCAGTTCGACTTTGAAGTTGACATTGGCGTGAATGGGAGGCTCCCGGACCATGATCTCTCCCCCCTTGTCATAGGATTCCACCACCACTGCCGAGAAGGTTTCTCCAACATTGTCTTCCAGGAGGAGGGCCTCCACCAGATCGAGACCGGCCCGCTCGAACTGACCGGCACGGCGATCGGCATCGGCCATCACCGGGGGAAGACGGTGGAGGGCATCGACCGCCCATTTCGGTGGTTCCTCACCTGCCGACAGCGCCACACATATGGCACCCGTGTAGCGGTCGACGAGTCTCCTGATGGGTGCGGTGACATGGGTGTAATACATGCTGAGGGCACCGTGCTTGTGTGGGGCACCATCACCGACGACCTGGTATCCGGCACCGCGAAACAACATCGTCGACTCCGTCAGCATGGCAAGGTGCTCGGGGACATCCGGCTTCAGACGCTGCAGCAAGTCCCCGTATGTCTCCTCCCCGGACCAGTCGATGCCGAGCCCTTTGGCGACCCGGCGCAACTGGTTCATACCTTCCTCGGTCGATTCGGGCAGCGTTCGTAGGATGCCCACTCCCCCATCCATCATGAGCTGCGCCGCCACCGCCCCGGTAAGAAGCGAGAGCTGGGCATTTGCCTCGTCGATCGGTCGGGGAGCGTCCCATATGAGCCCGTACCCACCATCCACAGCCCGAACCTCCTGATCGGGGATGGGGAGACTCACTCCTCCCCGTGCGATCTCCAACTCCCTACGTGCCCTGCCCAACTCGAGGACCAATGGCCAGAACCCTGTCTCCCCACCATCGTCTAGGAAACCCTGCACCTCCTCGTAGGTGCGTCGTCGGATGCTCCTCACCCGAGCCGACCGGACCGATACGTCTACAGGCTCGGCATCCCCGTCGAGACGGATCTCCCAGACGTTGGCGACGCGGGTCCGCTCCGGCAGCAGACTGGCCTCACCCTCGACGAGAGAGGCGGGATGAAGAGGAACGCGGCCGACCGGCCCGTAAAGAGTCGCCCCCCGTTCCCAGGCCTCCTCATCGAGTCGGGAACCGGGCTCGATATATCGGGCAACATCGGCGATGGCGTAGTGGAAGAGATAACCACCATCGTCAGTCTTCTCCAGATGGATGGCCTGATCCAGATCCATGGCGCCGGGAGGGTCGATCGTCTCGAATGGGATATCGGTGAGGTCGTGATCGGGGTGCGGTGGATCGGAGATGAGTGAGTCGATCGCAGCCTGGGGATAGGACTCCGGTACCTCGAGATCCTTACGGAGCTCGGCGATGGCCCGGTGGGTCCGATCATCGTCGGGGACGACAGTTATCTGACGGCGTGGCACAAACCCTGATCCTTCATTCGCGTTCTCCTATGTTATGAAGCGCTGACCGTCCCATCAGGTTCCGAGGCTCATACCGATGGGCCGGGGATCGGCATCTCGACTATTTCTCTCGCTCCCATGCCTGATAGAGGCGGGTGTAGATACCGTTGGCGACTACGAGCTCGCGATGGGTCCCGTCCTCGACCAAACGACCACCATCGAAGACGAGAACACGGTCGGCGGCCTCGGCTGTGGAGAGACGGTGGGCGATGGTGATCACCGTCCTCCCCGCGGTGAGACCGGCGAGTGCCCTGCTTATCCGCACCTCGGTGGCGGGATCGACCGACGAGGTCGCCTCGTCCAGTACCAGAAGGTCCGGATTGGCGACGGCTGCCCGGGCCAGGGTCACAAGCTGTCTCTCACCGACCGACAAGGCCGACCCTCGCTCGCCGACTGGGGTGTCCATCCCCTCGCCCATCTCCGCCAGCCAGTCGTCCAGCCCGAGGGTGGTGAACGCCTCAAACAACTCGTCACGGTTCGCCTCCGGTCTCCCCATCAGGACATTGTCTCCGATAGAACCACGGAAGAGCATGCCCTCCTGGGGGACCATCACTACCCGATCACGTAGCGAGTCGAATCGGATCTTGCGGGCATCGATGCCACCAATGAGGACCACGCCCTCGGTTGGGTCCATGAGCCGGGTGAGGAGCTTGGCGAAGGTGGTCTTGCCCGACCCCGTTTCCCCCACCACTGCCACCTTGGAACGTGCCGCTATGTGGACATCGACGTCGTGGAGAGCCAGGTGCCCGGTGGCCCCGAGACCGGTCTCACCTGCCAGCGGATACCGAAACGCAACGCTTACGAATCGGGCGTCGAGAGAGTCACCGGGAAGACGCACTCCTTCATCGCCGGGGTCGGCGACATCGGGGGCGATATCGAGGATGTCGAGCACCCTACGCCACCCGGCGACGGCGTTCTGGGCTTCGTTCACCGCTTCGCCGAGGACCCGCACTGGCTCGACGAAAAGTTGGACGAGAAAGATGAAAGCCACGACGGTCCCCACCGTGGTGACACCGTTGACTGCGAGGACGGTTCCTACTACCAGGACACCGGCGAGGACCAATCCCGAGAAGAGCTCTGCGACCCCGGAGAGACGTGAGGAAAGAGACCCGGCCTCCACACCGGAGGCACGATGCTCCTCGATCACCTTCCCCAATCGCAACCGCATCGCGGCCTCGGCGCCGTACGCCCTGATGACCGGAGCCCCAACAACGGACTCCGCCAGTGTGCCCAGTAGGTTTCCGACTTTCTCCCTGACGATTCCGTAGGCGACCTCGAGACGCCTTTGGAACCATCGCACCGAGAGCACTATGAGGGGAAGCGCGAGGAGCGGCACCAGTGCGAGCTGGACCGAGTAGACGAGCATTGCGATGAGGGACACCAGGGCCTGACCGATATTGGTGAGCAGCATGAGACCCGCCCATTGCATGAAGCGCGAGATCTCGTCGACATCGGAGGTCACCCTGGATACGAGGGCGCCCCGTTGTTCAGATGCCTGGTGCAGCATCGACAGATCGTGGATGTGGCGGAATGCCTTGATCCGTATCCCCGACAATGCGGTCTCGGCCACGCGCGCCAGACGGTAGTTCATCCAACCGCTGGTGGCTGCGGTGATGACTACGGCGAGGGCCGCCCACGCCACCCGTTGTCCCACGAAACCCATGTCGACACCCTGATCGGTGATACCACCGTCGATGATCTGCTGGATAGCGATCGGCACCACGATTCGCCCAGCCGTGGCGATCAAAGCGAGAACGATGGTTCCCCCAAGACCAACCTTCAGTTCGGGAGAGAGCCGGAGTCCACGGCGGATACTGCCCAGACTGGAGCGACCGTTGGTTGCCAGCTCATCTCGATCGACCGCGGTGGTGGTCACTCCTCGGCCTCCTGCTCATATGCATCGATGAGCTCGCGATACGCCCCCAACCGATCGTAGAGGACCTTGTGGGATCCCCGCCCCGAAACCCGGCCATCCTCCACGAAGATCACCTCGTCGGCGAGGACGATCGAAGAACGACGATAGGCGACGATCACCACTGTCGTCTCCAGCTGTCTCAGACCATCGAGGATGGCAGCCTCGACCGCGGGATCTACGGCAGAGGTGGCGTCGTCGAGAACGAGAAGTCGCGGTCGCCGCACCAGGGCGCGCGCCAGTGCGATCCTCTGGCGCTGGCCCCCCGACAGGGACGAGCCCCGCTCACCGACCGGCGAGTCATAGCCCTCTGCCAACTCGGAGATGAAGCCATCGGCCTGGGCGATTTTGGCGGCCGCGAGTATCTCGTCGTCGGAGAAGTCGTCACCGAGGGTGATGTTTGCCCTCACCGTGTCGTCGAACAGAAACGGTTCCTGGAACACGAGAACGGCTGCCCGGGCGAGACTCTCTCGTTCCACATCGGTGAGGAGCCTCCCATCGAGGGTGATCTCGCCCATGTCGGGGTCGAAGAGCCTCACCAGAAGGTGGGCGATCGTGGACTTCCCCGAACCGGTGGGACCAACGATCGCCACGGTCCGCCCCGGCTCGAGATCGAGATCGATACCCGATATCCCACGTCCGCTCTCGACCTCGGACTCACCATCCATCAGGTCGAAACGGGACTCGGCTGGATGGCGATAGTGGATCGCCTCGACATTGGCGGAGGCACCACCCATACCGTCGGCCGACCTATCGCCATACCCGAAGCTGGTGTCAGCCCCCAGCACCGCCTCGATGCGGTCGAGACCCACCACACTTCGGGGCAACTGGCCCAGGAGCCATCCGAAGACGCGCATCGGAAAGGCAACCAAACGGAATAGATAGGCGAACGTGACCAAGGATCCCGCGGTTAGAAGTCCATCCTCCACCCGAGCGGCGCCCACGAAAAGGACTGCCAGGATCGAAAGATTGGGAAGTGCCTCAATGACCGGATCGAACATGGCGCGCAGCCGACCGACCTCGACCATCCGGTCGCGGAGCCGATCTGACTGTTCACCGAACCGACCCACCTCGTCGTCCTCCCTGCCGAGCGTCTTCACCACGAGAGCGGCGTCGAAGGACTCGTGGGCAATCTCGGCCACCTCGGAGCGGACCCGCTGTGCGGTGGCCGCCACCGTCCTCATCTTTCGCTGATAGACGTAATTGGCCACGGCCAGTGCCGGGATCATGAGGAATCCGATGATCGCCAGGAAAACATCGGTGAGGACCAGGAGGATCGCAGTAATCAGCAGCATCACCACCACGCCGAATGCCATCGGGAGCGGAGCCGCCACCATTGAGGCCGCTTCCACGTCGGAGCTCACATTGGAGATGAGCTGGCCAGTGGGATGACGACGATGCCACACCAGAGGGAGCTCAAGATATCTGTCCGTGACCTCGATGCGATCACGCGCCTGGAGGAGGTACTGAGCCTTGTAGGCGCCCAGTCGGCGCAGGGTGACACCACCGCCCTTGAGGGCGGCAACGCCCACGATGAGGACCACCATCACCCCAAGGGTGGCCCTCGATGTCGAACCCGACTCGACCGCTTCTATCAGCACATTGTCGGTAGCCCACCCCACCACGAAAGAACTGACGATGGTGGCCGCGGCATAGACAACGGTGCCCACCCCGCCTTCGGCAAATGGCCGAGCGGCCCGTCGAAGTTGCCGGGCGATGAGCGCCGGGCCTCGGCTTAGGATGCGCCGGTCGTTCTTTAAAGGCTCGTCAGACGTGGTCACATGTGGGCCACTAGAGAGCCGGATCCCGTGCCGACATCAGCGACCCCCAGTAGGAGCCGAGTCTCGCTGCAAATGCATTGGGAGACTCCGCATAGATGCGTTCCCCTGCAACGTAAGCCCCTGCTAGAACCTCGGTGCGTTCCTGTTGGGCGAGGGCGCTCAGCAGAGAGCGATCCAAGGCGTCGGGACAAAGTTCTGGTCGCACCGTGACCAGCCGAACAAGATCGGCGAGGTCGTGGTCGTGGCCAAGAAGGTCACCGAGATGATCCACCGCCACCGATAGACCGCCAACGACCTCCGGCCAGAGAGGTGCCAGCACCTCCGTCTGATGCCGGAGATACTTGACACGCTTTCTCCACTCGTGGAGGTTGGCAACGCTCGGTGTCTTTCGGGCCCTCTCCATGCCGCGTCGTCCTCGCTTGTAGGTCCGGACCAGCCCCGGCGCGAGAGCGTCGAAGTCGTCCCTGATGTGTCCGCCGTAAGGTGACTCGGCGTCGGGTGACACCGACCACGATGCGAAGCGCGCCCTCCCAAAACGCATAGCCCTGACGAAATCGGACACTACCCCAGTGGCAACCGCATCAGTCTCAATTGCCTGCTCCCGGTGACGGAGCCGCACGTCCAGATCATCAAAGGCAGAGTCGGAGAGGCGGCTCCCGAAACGGTCCCGCAAGCCGTCGAGACTCTCTACAGCCACATGTGACGTTCGGAGAGGGGAGAGGAGCCTCGCCGCGTCTCGCACGGCCCGGTTCTCATATCGATAGAGCTCCTTGCCGATCTCGCACCTCACCAAACGAAGGGTGGCCCTGATTCGTTTGGTCGCCTTCCTCGCCTCGTGAACACCCTGCGGCACGGCCATCTCAGAATCGGTGATGGCGTTGATCGCCTTGTCGAATTGGATGATGGCGGCGCGCTGCAGACTCCAACCGAGTGGTCGATCGGGCACCAGTGCGAGGTCACCAACTATGACATCCCTCACCAGGGGAAGGTCGGGCGACTGGACGAGGGCCAGGGCCGAGGTCAATCGGGCGCTAGATCGAGCGAGGCCGAGTTCAGGCAATAGCGAAGACCTGTGGGTTGGGGGCCATCTGGGAAGACATGACCCAAGTGGCCATCACACACCGCGCATCTCGCCTCGACACGGACGATTCCCATGGATCGGTCCTCCACCTCGACGATCCGATCCTTGTCTATCGGTTCCCAAAAGCTGGGCCAACCGGTTCCCGATTCGTACTTGGTGTCGGATCGGAAGAGCTCGGTACCACACCCGGCGCAAGAGTAGGTCCCCGGATTCTTCTCGTCCCAGTAGACACCGGTGAAGGGCTGTTCGGTGCCCCCACGTCGGAGGATCTCGAAACGTTCCAAACCAAGCTTTTCCTTCCACTCCGCGTCGGTTGTAGGTAGGTCTCTCGATTGGGTCATGTGTTACCTCCGCTGTCCTTTTGTGGATTCAAAGATCGTTCCCCTTCGGGATCTTCGTGTCGGTGGTCAACATCTCGAGGAGGCGCTCCACGAACACACCCTGGGCGGGGTTGAGACGTCGGATGGCCTCGTCTGGTTCGAACCATTCAACCCGATCTATCTCAGGGAACGTCATCTGCCGCCCTTTCCATTCCATCTCGAAGTGGCCGGGCTGGAGGGAATCGGGGTCGAAGTCGGCCTCTACCGCCCAGGCAACAATCCGTTTACCCGACTTGAGTGTGGTCTCCCCGAGTGGGTGCCAACCATCGTCGTCTACTGCCCACCCGGTTTCCTCGGTGAATTCGCGTCGGGCGGTTTCCTTGTCGGTTTCCTCAGGGTCGCCAACACCCTTCACCAGGGACCAGGCGTCCTCATCCTTTCTGGCCCAGAACGGTCCACCGGGATGGGCGATGAGAACCTCGAGACCGTCGGCTAGACGGAACGGCATCAACCCCGAGGATCGAAGCGGCATGGTGTCCTAGGGCACTTGCTCAGGGGATTTTTCGCACGACCGGGCTCACAACCTCCTGAACCATGGTGAGGAGTAGGTCCGGGTCGACCGGTGGTGGTGGAAGATCGTTGACCTTGACACGACCCCGCTGGATCCGGCCGTCATGGTCCATCGTGACCTGGATGGAACGGAGGAGATTGAGCATCGGTGTGTTCGATGGGAGAACGTCGAAGGAGAACTTCTCTATCCCCACTAGATCTGCCACCGGGCCGAGGCACCTCACGAGTGCATTCCCGATGCCGTGGTGGTGGAAGTCATCGACTATCCCTATGGCGACGTCCGCCACGAGCGGCTCATCCGAGAAACGGACGAAACGGGCGACACCGACGGAGCGACCGTTGATGCGGGCGCCCCAGGCGAAGCGGGTGGATCCGTCCATCTCCGTGAGATATTTGAGGTCGTGCGACGAGAGTTCGTCGACGGGGGAGAAGAAGCGCTGATAGCGGGACTGGTCCGACATCTCCGAGAACGTCTGCGAGACCAGATCGGCGTCGGTGGCGACGATCGGGCGGATCCCCATCTCCATACCATCCGGCAGGGGCACGGGGATGGTTGGCCTCTCTCGATCGGTGTTCACAGCAGGACTCTCCCTTATAGGTCGGGCTCTCGTGCCGACATGCCCAGTTTAGGAGACTCCCGGGATATGGGGACGGGCAGATTGCCGATCGGACGGGATATGGTTCACCGTCATGAACTCACCAAGCCCGGTTCGCATTCTCACAGTCTGTCTGGGAAACATCTGTCGTTCCCCAGCTGCGGCGGCGGCTCTCAAGGAAGCCGCACATAGACGTGGTGTGGCTGTGCAGGTCGAGTCGGCGGGGACCGCCGACTGGCACGTCGGACAACCCCCTCACGCTCCGATGATCGCTGCCGGGAGGAGTGCTGGCCTCGATATCGGTGGCAGAGGTCGCCAGGTGAGCCTCGACGACCTCGAGGACTTCGATCTGATCCTGGCTATGGACTGGTCCAACCACCACCATCTCAAAAGCCTGGCCGCCGGTAGCGCCGCCACCTCCAAGATCCACCTAATGCGCTCCTTCGACCACTCCGACGAGGCCATGGAAGTACCCGATCCGTGGGGTGGCCCCGACTCCGAGTACGAAGCCACCATCGTCACAGTCAGGCGGGCTGCCAAGGCAATCATCGAAGCCATAGAGTCGGGCCGTCTCCCCTAGTCCCAACGCCAGTCGAACCCAGGGTTCCCACGCCCGCCCAGCGACGTCTCCAGCCCAAAGTTCGGCATGCCCGCACCACGAGCTCTAACCCAGGGTTCCCACGTTCGCTCAGCGACGTCTCCAGCCCAAACTTCGGCGCTCTACGCTGGCGGGATGGTCGATGCGATGGAACTTCGGAAGCGTTTTCCCGCCTTGGAGCGGATGGTTGGCGATCACCGTGCTCTGTATCTGGATGGGCCGGCCGGGACCCAGGTTCCCCAATCGGTGATCGATGCCGTGGCCAACGCCATGGTGGAGTCGGTGTCCAATGTCGGTGGCGGTTTCGATGCCTCAAGGGACTCGGATCGGGTGGTCGCTGATGCCCGCGAGGCCGGGGCCGACTTCTTTGATGCCCAACCGGATGAGATCGTGTTTGGGGCGAACATGACCACCATCACCTTCGCCTTCTCCAGGGCCGTCTCGGCTACTTGGAAAAAAGGGGACGCCATCGTCGTCTCCGGTCTGGATCACGATGCCAACGTCACACCCTGGGTGCGGGCCGCCCAGGAGAGAGACGTCGAGGTGAGGTTTGTGGAGATCCACGAGGACGCCACTCTCGACCATTCCTCACTGGAGGGTGTCCTCGACGAATCTGTGCGACTCGTGGCGGTCACAGGTTGTTCCAACACGTTCGGAACGATGGTGGACGTCCCCGCCGTCGTGGCTGCGGCGCACGCCGATGGCGCCCGAGTCTATGTCGACGCCGTCCATCGGGCTCCGCACGTTCGGCCGGTGGCTACGTCGCTGGGCGCAGATGCCATCATCTCGTCGGCATATAAGTTCCACGGACCCCATCTGGGTGTAATGCGAGGAAACCCAGAGTGGTTAGAAGAGATAGAGGCGGTCAAGGTGCGCCCGGCTCCAACGGAAGTTCCCGGGAGGTTCGAGACGGGGTCATTGCCGTTTCCGCTTCTCGCCGGTTTTTCGGCCTCCATTGATCATCTTGCATCCCTGGGTGACCCCGATGGGACTAGACGAGAACGCCTCACCACGGGTTACGACTGGATCAGGGACCGCGAGGACATGCTAGGACAGCTATTCCTGGACACGCTGCCCGACAATGTCGCGATAATCGGGCCACCCACGATGGATGGAAGGGTGAGCACCTTCGCCGTTTCGGTGCAGGATGTGGCACCCGACGTGGTCGCTCGCATGCTCGCCGACGTCGGCATCTTCGTGTGGGCGGGCCACAATTACGCGGTCGAGCCGATACGTCGTCTCGGCTATCTCGACACGGGAGGTCTGGTGAGGATCGGCATCACCCACCTCAACACCGAGGACGAGATCACGCGTCTCAACACGGTGCTGGAGAGGATCAAACCCTAGAGTTGCGGCCATGGTGACATCACAGATCTTGGGTCGAGCGGCAGCACCAGGTACCGCCGTGGGGCCGGTGTTCCTGATCGAAGAGGTTTCCGTCGAAAAGACCGAGGCGGGAACACCCGAGCAGGAGAAACAACAACTACGGGAGGCGCTGGACTCTGCCGTCGCGAGACTCGAAACGCTGGCCGCCTCGGTCGGGGACGATCTTGCCGACCAGGTCGAGATCTTCGAGGCGCAGTCGATGTTCATCCAGGACCCGGAGTTGGTGGAGTCGGCCGAGGGTCACATCGATGCCGGTGGGACCGCCACTTCCGCGATCTCTGACGCTCTCGACGAGTTGGGAGCTGCACTCAGCGCCCTCGAAGACGACTATCTCTCCGCCCGTGCCGGCGATATCGCCGACATCAAGCAACTGGTCGTCGGGATCCTCTCCGGGGCGGAGGACCAGATCCCAGATCACCCGTCGATTCTGGTGGCGACCGACGTGACCCCCACCCAGACGGTCTCCATACCGAGGGAGCGGATTCTGGGAATCGTCTGCTCACGGGGTTCGGAACTCTCACACGCCGCCATCCTGGCGCGAACCCTGGGGATACCCGCGGTGGTGGCGGCCACGGGCATAACCGAGCAAGTGGAGACCGGGATGACAGTGGCGGTAGATGGTGATGAGGGCATGGTCGAGGTAGCGCCCGGAGCCGAGGCCTTCGCCGTGTATGAGGCACGCGGGTTGGCGGCGGAGAAGGAGCGGGAGCGACTTTCGCAACTGGTGGATCTCCCTGCCGAGACGAAAGACGGACGGCGAGTCACCCTCGCAGCCAACATCAACACCCCCGATGCCATAAACGAGGCGATCGAGGCAGGTGCCCATGGGTCTGGACTGGTCCGGACGGAGTTTCTCTTTCAGGATCGCCAGCAGCCGCCATCGGCCGACGAACAGGCCGACGCATACCG
>WHTL01000228.1 GCA_009377735.1 Acidimicrobiia bacterium | reverse complement strand
GTGTCGAACCAAGAATCGGCGCGGTCCAGATCGTCATTGCTGACCCGAAACCATCGACCCCACCGGGATACCCACCGTCGCACCCTCTTCTCACCTATCGCCGCCGCAGCCAGGTAGAGTACCCAGGCTCCGACAATGGATCCGATGGTGGCGGCGACGATCATACCCGGCAACGTCACGCTTCCCTGGCTCGCCACGAATCCGGTCAGAGGCAGCACCACCTCCGAGGGGATGGGTGGGAACAGGTTCTCAAGAGCGATCAGCATGGCAACCCCCAGGTACCCGAGGGCCTCCACCACCTCTGTCGCCCATTCCGAGAGGTCGAATAGTCCCACTATCTGAGCACTCTCTGCTCAGGTTTCGCTGTCGTCGGATGGGGAATCAGGATCAGGGCAATGGTCTTGAACTGCCGTCTCAGATAGGCTGCGGCACCCTCCAGGATGGCACCGGCGATCTCTATCATCTTGGGCGTGCCTCGGGAGAACAAAATCAATCTCCTGCTTTCGGGTGGCCGAGTCGTTCCGGTCAGACTCCCCCACGGGTACGACCCGTGGCCCACGCGGTTCCTGCCCCGCTACGTGGGCGGCCACCACTCTAGTGGTGTGTCGCTGCCCTAACCCAACGCCTTTTCGAATACGGAGGCAGCAAGGGCCGTCTCCCCGCCGGAGATGTTGAGGGGCGGGGCAAAGCGGATCGCGTCGGGGCGGACGGCGTTGACGATGAGACCCAGTTCTAGGGAACGGTCCCCTACCTCTTGGTGCGACATGGTTTGGGTCCTCACCGGTCGACATGCCAGGGCGGCCCTTCTGATCGGCGGCGAGTTGGTGCTCGGTGCAGATGGGGCGGCGGGTGAGATCGGATGGATCACCGAACTCGGGTGGAAGGAGCTGGCCAAGCATCCGTTGAGTCTGGCCGACGCTCCCCGGGGCGAGGCAGGATCTGAGGCGAGGGAGGTCATCGTCGGCCTAAGGGCCGGCGAATCATCGGCACTGGACACGGTCGATGACTATGCCCGCGGCCTGGCACCAGGCCTGAGTGCGCTCTGTCTGGTGCTCAATCCTCGCTTAATGGTCCTGGGTGGTGTCGCTCCCCACATCGGCGCGCCGCTCCTCTGGGCGATCAAGAAGGAGGTCACCGAGAAGACTTTGCGAGTGCCCGAATTGAGGCTGTCCGCGCTTGGCGATGAGGCTGTCCCACTGGGAGCAGTGCGGATGGGACTCGATCTTGCCGAGGCCCGTCTGTTCGATCTTGACGGAGTTCTCTAGATCGCCCTTCGGCGGGTCGTGGAATCACCAGCCACTGGCCCGAGCCCCTTCTCGAGGCGCTCGGGACCCTGGACCGCCTCGATGCGAGACGCAGGGCGGGAATGGTCCGACGAAGGTTCACGGCTGGTACATCCTTCCCACCACCACGGAGTCCGACGGGAGTCGACCGATCGAAGAACCGACCCCTCGGGGGCGATTCGCGAACTCGTCGATGTCGTCCAGGCCAATCGTGATGTCGCTCACGGCCAATCGTGGAACACCACCGTTGGCAAGGCGGAGCTGCACGTCGAACCCGTCCATCGGAGGGTCGGAGAACCGGAGCTCAAAGGGCCACTCGGACCTCTCCTTGGGACGAGCCGGATGCAACTTTGGGGCGATCATCCCCGAAGCGGAAACGGTCACCTCCTCCACAATGGCGTCTACGGTCAACACCAGGATTTCCGCATTTCTCGGCGAGACGACCCGAAGCCGAATCGAGTGTTCCTCGCCGTCGACGGGCTCGTCAAGCACTGTCAGCTCGGGTGGTTCCAGTGGTGCGGTCTCGGCTTGGCCCTGCCACTCCACTCGACTCCGGTAAGGCAACGGGAAGGACATGGGAGCGCCTTCGGCCTCATTCGGAGCGAGCCGGGCAGCCCACGGGTGGGGTGCGGTGTTCTCACTCACCCACAACGCACCGTCGGTGTCGGGGTCAAATAGATAGGAGAGATGAGCAGACTCCGGCCGATCATCATCGAAGCGGCTCACGCTCAATCCCACGACAGTGAAGACCAGAGCAAGAGCAAGCGCCGACAGCGGGACCAGAGGACGCCGCCACCTCGATCGAGAAGGAGCATCGACACGATCTTGAGAACCTTCCCCTAAGGCGGTTCCCAATAGGGGCAAGGCGACCAAGCCGGTGAGGACGACGCCCGCGGCCGCGGCGTAACCTCCGGCTATACCAAGCGCGCTGAGCGTGGATCGGGAGGTGATGGCGTTCAGCACCACGCCCGGCATCACCCCGATGGTGATCGCCATCACCCCCCACACCGGTCTCTTCCCACCGACCAGGAGAGAGACGATGATTCCAGCACTCGCCGCCAGCGCCGACACTGCCCCGAGATACGACACGCCGGGCAAGGTGGCGGCGGCCCCAACCCCCAACACCCCTACCCAAACCAATCCGCCGACGGCCAGTGCCAGATGCCCGACTCTCCGAAGCAGCATCAGATACCAGCCAATCAGGATCGCCAAGGAGAACGCCACCAGGGCGAGGCGATAGAAGCCGGGGTTGAACGGATCACCGGTGTCACCGCGGGTCAGTGCTTCATACTCGGGGCGTATCGAAAGCAGGAGTTGCCACCAACCGATGGCCACGATGGGCGCCGCCAGCAACGGGACCAGCATCCCCACCGTCCCCACCATCAACCGAGGCACCGTGACCATGTGACGCCGCCGGGCCAGCATCGCGGTCACCAACACCCCGGAGATCCCGGCGATTGTCAGCGGCCAGATCCATTGGCTGGAGTACGCCGTTACCGCGCCGAATACCGTGAAATAGGTCACGTCTTCGTCGGTGTCGAGAGTGGTGAGGTCACGCTCACCAAACCCACGAGCCAGGCTCAACATGTTGTCGCCGTGCTGTTGCAGGCTCGACGAGTCGAGATTCTCGAGGGTGTCGGTGGCCGTGTGGTAGTGGGCGATCCCGTCCACCCAACTGAAATCGAGCCCCACAAAGCCCACTTCGCGGAGCGCGGTGAAATCGGTGTTGCTACCCCCGAACTGGAAGAACTCGGTCATCGCCGACTCCCCGACCGGATCCGCCGCGGATCGGGCGAACTCCCCCACCAACCCCGCGTTGCCATGCGACGTCTGGAACAGCTGGGAGGGCCCGGTGTTGCCGTAGCCCTCCCAGTTGAGCACCACCCCACCCTTTGAGGCTTCCTCTTCGGCGAACAGTGACGCTCCGAGGAGCCCCGGCTCCTCCCCGTCGGTGAGGAGAAGGACGAGATCGTTGCGGAGGGACGATCCCGAGGTGAGGGCACGGGCGGTCTCCAGGATGGCCGCCACCGAGGCTTTGTCGTCGGAGGCGCCGGGACTGTGAAACACTGTGTCATAGTGGGCGGCGAGGATGACCCGACCGGTCGGGTCCGCACCCGGGAGTCGGCCCACCACGTTGTGGACCCTGCCCACCTCATTCGAAGAGGACCGGAAGCTATACGCCCCCAAGCCTTCTTGGATCTCGACCTCGACGCCAAGACTCTCGAGCTCCTCAACCAGGTAGGACCGCACTCGGGCGTTCTCTTCACTCCCGATCGGTGAGGGCTCGGCGGCTACCTCCTCCAGGTGCTCCCACGCTCGTTCGGCGCTGAACACGGCAGGGTCCGCCGAGTGGGGTCTAGGCGCGGGCGGGTGCTCCCATAACAACCCGGCCACGGTTACCGCCGTCACCAGTGTGAGTCCGACGATACCCACGGCCGTCGTTGGGGTGCGCGGCGACCTTGCGGAGGTATCTCGAAGCGGCATCCGGTCAAGGTATAGGCCCGGTGCTTTTCCCGAATCGGGAGCCCCTCCCTATCTCAACGGCATGTTCTCCCCATCTTGGTCGTCACACCAGGAACGAGGCCCAGCCGACCTCGCTGCCTCAAGATAGGGAAGACGATGGCCTCATATGGGGATCGGTTCCCGACGACGCCGACGGCTCTTTGCCATAAGTTTCGAGGTCATGGGAAAGCAGACCATCTCGACATCCGACACCCATACAGATGACGCGGGTGCTCGGTCGGACGAAGTCCGGATTGAGCGCCTGGGGGACGGTGATACTCCCAGGGTGATGGTGGCATCCGAGCTGTTCGACCATCCAGTGAAGGAGGACGCCACCAATCGGTTCCTCACCGACCCCAACCATCATCTGCTCATAGCCTACGTGGACGACACACCCGTGGGATTCGTGTCTGGAGCCGAGATCACCCATCCCGATAAAGGCACCGACATGTTCCTCAACGAGTTGGGCGTCGACGAACGCTACCGCCGTCGCGGCTTCGGACGCACCCTGGTCCGCAGTCTTGCCGACCTTGGCGCAGAGCTCGGCTGCAAGGGGATGTTCGTGCTCACCGAGGACGACAACCCCGCCGCACTGGCGACATACCGGTCGGCCGGAGCGGCTCGAGAGGGGGATCGTCCGGTGATGTTGGAATGGCAGCTTTCAAACAAGTCAACAAACGAAGGAGAACAAACATGACAGACAACACCAATGACACAGACACCATGGGTGCCCCGCAACCTGACCCCGCACTCAAGAAACTTGATCTACTGGTCGGCTCCTGGACCATGAAGGGCCACCTGGTTGGATCGGATGAGGAAAACATCATCGGCAAGACCACCTACCGGTGGCTCGACGGTGGGTTCTTCCTGCAACAGGACGCAGAGATCGACTTTGCGGGCATGTTGAAGATCACCAACCGCGAGCTCATCGGGTTCGACCCCGATACGGGAGCCTTCGCTTCCCTGGTGTACTCCAACCTATCCCCATCTCCACTGCGCTACCAGTGGGATCTCCAGGGTGACACCCTTACCATCTCGGTCTCAGAAGGCCCGCTGGACGCGACGTTTGAGGGCAAGTTCAGCGAGAACGGCAAAAGCTTCTCAGGCGGGTGGCGACCCAACCCTGGAGCAGACGAAACCATCAACGTGCCCTACGACATCGGTGGGACCCGGCTGGAATGAACGCGGAAGGGCTATCCAAGCTAAATATCAGCAAGGTCCTGGCAGGAGTCGCAGTGTCCGATCCCGAGCAGGCGAAACGCTGGTACACGACACACTTCGGTCGTCCCGCAGACGCCGAGCCGATGCCGGAGCTGCCGACGGAATGGCGCACCCCCGGCGGTGTCGTCCAGCTCGTGGCCGACCCGCACCGAGCTGGCGGATCCCTTGTCACCCTGGAAGTTCCGGACGCCCGACAGGCTCTCAGCGAACTCTCCGCGCGAGGCGGACCCTCGATGGAACTCGATGACTCCACCTCCGACAAGGTCCTTTTCGCAAAGCTCACCGACCCCGACGACAACGCTATCACCATCGACGAGGTCCGCGAAGGTGCACAAACTTGACCGCCGCGGAGCGCTCTCATGGCTGGGACCCCAAGACGCTCCAAGCCGCCGTGCTAAACCACGTCACGTTGGGATCCGGGTTGCGGCTCGCCTTCCGCGAGCTCGGAGAGGGCCCGCCTGTCCTGCTACTTCACGGCTGGCCGACATCGTCGTTTCTCTGGCGAGGCGTCATGCCCGCGATGGCGCGAACACACCGCGTGCTCGCACCGGACCTGCCCGGGTTCGGTGGTTCGGACAAGCCCACGGATATCCGGTACGACTTCACCTTCTTCGATGCGGTGCTCGACGCGTTCCTGGCAGCCGTCGGAGCCGAGGGCAAGGTCGGGTTGGTCGGCCATGACCTGGGAGGCCCGATAGCCGTGCACTGGACACTGGCTCGGCAGCGGACGAGCCGGCTCGCGCTCCTCAACACGCTCCTCTACCCGGAGTTCTCGACCTCTGTCCGAGACCTCGTGACCATGTTGCGGACGCCGACGGAGCGAAACAAGGCTACGGGTTCGGACGGCCTGGCGCGGGTGATGCAGCTGGGGGTTGTAGACGAGGCGACCATTACCGAGAAGGTGCTCGCCGGTGTTTGGGAACCGTTTGATAGCCCGGACTCTCGGCTCGCACTAGCCAAGGCGGGTAGCGAGCTCGAGCCGAGCGGGTTCGCGGAGATTGCCGCCGCGCTCCCGTCGCTCTCCATCCCGGTCCGTGTCATATACGGCGAGCAGGACCGATTGCTGCCCGACGTCGCCGACACCTTCAGCCGGCTGAAGCGCGACCTGCCGTCGGCAAACGTCACGAGTGTCCCCGAAGCAGGGCATTTCCTACCGGAGGAACAACCCGAGCCCGTTGGCCGACTGCTAGCGACGTTCTGCGCCGAGCGAGCCCCTCGACCCGGTATGGCCGATGTTCCGGGCCCGATGAGCTATGAAGCGCGATGAAACCGAGCTGACTGACGATCTCGGCGCCGAGAGGCCAGCTGACGATCAGTCCTATTGTCGCCTGGCGCAGCTGGGTTGGGTCTCAACCGCGGCCCTGGGAAGCTGGATCGATGCGGTGGATGGTCGAGACTACCTGGT
>WHTL01000416.1 GCA_009377735.1 Acidimicrobiia bacterium | reverse complement strand
CCTAGAAGACACTGGTTAGCTCAGGGCCGTCGCCATGACGGCTGAGCCGTCAACCCATGTCCCCGGCCCCTACACGGGGGTGGGGGAGAATTGGTTGGGTCAAGTCTTCTTCCTATTTAGATGCGCTCCATGATCACGACAGACCCATTCGAGGATGCGCCGAGAGATGGCCGAACTTTCTATCGCTGGTTCCCACATCGTGTCCTGTTCCACCATCAGCCAGCCGTCATATCGAAGTTCGTCGAGGGCAGCTACCACTCCTCGAACATCGAGGCGGCCCGAGCCGAGCGGACAGAAGATGCGGGCTTCGACCGCCTCAGAGAATCCGGAGAGCTCGCCGGTCATGAGGCGATCCATAACGTCAGGATCGACGTCCTTCAGATGGAGATGGCTGAGACGGTCCCCGTACTCCGAAATCGCTGTGACCGGGTCACCGCCGCCAAGAAGGTGATGTCCGGTGTCGAGGCACAGCGATAGGTCTGGGGCGAGTGCGAAGAGCTGGGTGATCTCATCGGGGGTTTCGACCCAGGTTCCGGCGTGGGGGTGAAACGACACTGCGATACCCGCATCGGTCGCCCGATCGTGAATGGTCCCCACCAGAGCTATTAGCCGCTCCCATCCCTCGTCATCGAAGACCGGACGGTCTGTGCTGATACGGTCGCGCACCGAGTTGCCATTGACGGCGAGCACCAAATGCTCGGCCTGGGCGGCTAGGGCATATTCGATGCGATCTTCCCTCACCGTCTCCGCCTCACCGGTGGGCCCTCCGACGTCGCATGGAATGGCTAGGTAGACCTCGGCCGGTCGAAGGGAATGTGTCGAGAGTGCCCGGGCCCAGCCCGCCCCGTCCCCACCATCGACCTGAATTCCTTCGTAACCCAATCGTGCGATCTCCGGGAGATCGGCGGGAACCCGGTCCCACCCGAGCGGAACCAGACCGACGGGATTGCTTGCAAGGGCGGCCTCGGGGTCCCGCCGGAAGGATCCCGTTGGGGGATTGGTCACCTCACACCACTTCTCGGGTGCTCAAGTCGAGAGCGAGGTGGCTGTGTCGGAAGCCGTGGGTGAACAGACGGCGTAGATCCGGCCGGGTGTCATACATGAGCTGCCAGCAGAAGTAGTTGATGTACTCGAGTATGGCAAAGATCACGAAACCAAGACCGGGCAGCGTCCCGAGGCCCGGTTCCTTCCATACCCTCAGGGCAACGAAGAGGAGGCCACCTGCGAGTAGATATTTGGCGGCCGTGCGGATGGATGCGAATTGGGGTCGAGCCGGGAATCGATGCATCGACCTCTTGATCTGGATGAGCTTGATCGTCCAGTAACCAGCACCCACGATCAGAAGGCCAGCGACCAATGAGAACCCGATGATGTTGGTCGAGGTGGGTGGAACTCCTGCCATACCAAACCAGATCACTGCTTGAAGGGGGACGTTGACCAACTCGAGAATGGCGAGCGTGGCGAGCCGACGGCGAATGCGCAACCCGGGATTCAGTGAAGGTCGAGGAGGGCTTGTTCGATAAGAGCCGCATAGGCATCCATGCCTTCGGAGGTGAGGTGCACCCCGTCGGACACGAAGTACTCGAGATGGTCCTCGCTGGCTGCATACCAGTCCACCATGGTTGCCGCCGGCCAGCGGTCGACGCCGGCAGCGATCGCCTCGTTGACATCGGCCTCCCAAAGCTGGGGAACACGTGCATTCACGATGAGGACCCTGGTGCCGTCCTGTCTCATGATGGTCCCCATCACGACATCGAACGTCTCGGAATCGACCGTGCCGTTGGTGCCGAGATGGAGTACCACCACCGGCGGCTGGTCGCCGGTGCCAAGTGCATCCACCTCATCGACGACATCCCACCATTGTCGGCTGACCCTGGCATCGACTGCCACATTGGTGTCTAGCTCGACGAGGGCGTCGTGCGCACCGAGCATCACCGAGTCGCCAACAAAGAGAACTCCCTCCGGAAGAGTGGGTTCAGCGACGGTGGTCGTCGTGGCCGTCGATGTAGTGGTTGTAGTGGTCGACGAGCTGGTGGAAGTGGAGGTGGTTGCGGTGGTGCCCGGGTTACGCGCTGGTCGGTCCGTGGTGATTCTTGGGCGATCGGTGGTTGCCGAACCTTCCTTCTTGTTTGCAACCTCATCCTGGTTCTTCTTATCTGGTTGATTGTCCGCATTGGAATCGGGACGTGGTCCCGAAGTAGGGGGAGGCGATGTTGAACCCTCCGGATCGTTGCCTTTGGTCTGGCCTTCCTTGGTGGAATCGGCGCTTCCGTCTGCCACGGTGGTGGTGGCAGCCGCGGCGACACTGTCCGCAATGGTGGTGCTTGTCGACGGCGAGGTGGAAGTCGCGGGTTCCGAGGTGATGACGATCGAGTCCGCGGCGGCGATCATCTCGTCCTGGGCGGCCGGTGCCTCGGGTGCTCCCATCATCGACGCGGTCACGACGATCATGGCGACGACACCAGTGGCCGCCACCGCACCCATCGCTGGTCTGCGGAGCCGCAGGCGTGGCTTCTCTGCCGGGGCGTAGCGGAAGCGGCGTTCCACCAATCGGTAGGAGAGTTCGGCGAGGCAGGCTGTGATCACAAAGCGGAGCACCAGGAGCTCGATCCCCTCGATGGTGACGTCGAGACGGGGCCTGGTGATCATGAAGATGGGCCAGTGCCACAGATAGAGTGCAT
>WHTL01000212.1 GCA_009377735.1 Acidimicrobiia bacterium | reverse complement strand
TGGTAGGAGCGGAAGGCACGGGCCGCCAGCCAACTCATGACCAAGGCCAGGCCCAGGAGGAGTCCTCCGCGGCCCAGGACCAAACCCCAGTCGGGGTTGGTGGCAAGGGCCTGACGGCTGACCAACCCGGCCCAGTCGACCGGGTTGAACTTGGCGGCAGTTGCGATCCAGCCGGGCAGCAGTTCAGGCGACATCAGTAGTGACGACAGAAAGACCAACGGGAAGGCCAGGAACTGGAACATCCCGATGAGTGACTCCTGGGAGCGCAGAATCAACGCCATGGCACACGACAGGGCAGCGAAGATCACGGCCAGCAGGACAGCGGCCATCAGCACGATCAGACCACCGAGGAATCCGCCGTCGTAACGGGCACCCATGAGAAGGCCAACGCCGAACACGATGAGCGACTGCACGATCGTGATCACTCCCTGGTACGTGAGGATGCCGTTGACCAGCGCTCCCCGGCGCACCGGTGACGTCAAGAAACGGTCCATCACACCGCGGTTCATGTCGTCGATGAAGCTGGAACCGGCCCAGTTGGCCGACATGAGGGCGGTCATCACCACAACACCCGGTGTCAGATAGGCGATGTACGGTTGATTGCCGAATCCCGGTATATCAACGACCCGCTCGAAGAGTTGGCTGAACAACAGGAGCCACACCATCGGCTGTAGCAGCGTGAACGCCAGATAAACCGGCTCACGACGGAGAAACCGCAGTGATCTTCCGGTGAGGTATGCAGAGTGTTTGATCGCAGTCGTCATCAGGCAACCTCCTTCTGACCGAGTTCGTCGGCGGAGCGGAATGAGCGGCCGGCATGGCGGAGATAGACGTCGTCGAGGGTGGGGCGCGCCACCGTCACCGAAGCCAATTCGACACCCGCCGCCTCCAGGGCCGAAAGCACCCTGGGCAGGGTTTCCGCCCCATTCCCGACATGTGCTCGCAACATGGAGCCGTCCGTCGTCACCTCTCGGACATCCAGGACCGACTGGAGAGTCGCGATAGCCTGCCCGTTCTGGGATGGCTCGATCAGTTCGACCTGAACCTTGTCACCGTCGAGTTGGGCCTTGAGCTCTTCGGGTGTTCCGGACGCCACCATCTCGCCACGGTCGACTATGACCAGGCTCCCGGCGAGATTATCCGCCTCCTCCAGGTAGTGGGTGGTGAGAAGGACGGTTAGCCCGTCGTCATCCGTCAGACCCGAGATTTCCGCCCACATGTCGGTACGGGCCTCGGGATCGAGCCCCGTGGTGGGCTCGTCCAGGAACAGAACCTGTGGGCGGTGGATGAGACCGAGCGCAACATCCAGCTTGCGTTGCATACCTCCCGACCAGGTCTTGGTGATCCGACCAGCGGCCTCGGTGAGACCGAACCGCTCCAGAAGCTCGGCCGATCGGTGTTTTATCTCCTTCCCGCTCATACCAAAGATCCTGCCCTGCAGGCTCAGGTTCTCCCAACCCGTGGCGGTCGGGTCGAAGCATGGCTTCTGCGGGATGTAGCCGATGTTGTGGCGCACCTGTGCGGGATCATCCTCGACGTCGTACCCGGCGACGGATGCGCTTCCTGAATCCGCTCTGGTGAGGGTGGTCAGGATCTTGACCGTGGTGGATTTGCCGGCACCGTTGGGGCCGAGCAAACCGAACACGTGGCCCGGCTCGACTGTGAAGCTCACCCCCTTGAGGGCATGGACGGCATCGTCGTCTCTGCCGTAGGTCTTGGCGAGGTCGATGACCTCGATGACTGATGTGGTCATGGTTCTCCTTCTAATGAGGAGCCAGATCCGCCGGAAGCTACCCTGGAACGTCTCGGGTATTTTCCATGGTTCGAACCGTGGCTCGAGCGTTGGAACGGCCCTTGGTCGGTGTTATCGCACCGTCGCCAGGGGCCGTTCCCTACTTCTTGATTTCTTGGGCCTTCTCGACCCAGGTGAAATCCTCCTTGAACTCGTCGGTCACTTTTGCCCGGATCTCTTCGGGCGGCATACCTTCCGCACGCAGATCGGCCATGCGACGCCAGAACCTCATTCCGGAAATGGTGTCGTTCTTGAGGTCGTCCAGCAACGTCGTGACATAGTCGATCTCGGCCTTGACCAACGCCATCTCGTACTCGTGCTCTACAGCGAAGAGACGGGGCATCCCGAGATCGATGACCTGCTGTATGAGAGCAGTGTCTTTGGCATAGTTCGCCGACTGGGTGGCTAGGCGCTTCTCGAGTAGTTCGATGACATCCTCGGGTGGGAGCACCGCGATCAGCGAGAGCGCCGCCTCGAACTGGGGGAACTCGTTGATCGGATTTGCCAGCAGGTCCCTTAGCCACTCATCCATGAGACGGGTCCCGGACTCTGTAATCGCGTATACGGTCCGCTCGGGCCGGCGACCTTCGGCGACCGTCTCCTTCGCCAACACGTAGCCCCTCTTCTCCAGGGACTCGACCACCGCGTAGAGCGAACCGTAATTGAGCTTGATGCTCTGTTCCTTGGCTCGTTCCTTGAGCGTCGTCGACATCTGATAGGGGTGCATCGGCTCCTCGAAAAGGAGGGTCAGCACCGCCAATGCCAGCGGATTCTTGGGGCGCTTGTCTGCCATCGTCAACACCTCGATTCGGAATACTCGAATCAAAGTATCATGCCTGGAGTATGGTGTCAACTTTCGGTGGGCCGCCCGGAACCATCGTCCTGCTAACCGTCCTGGGGAGGGACCCGGGTGGTTTGGAAGTGCTCCAGGGCGGGCCAGAGCTCATCGTCGGTTGTTTTCACGTCGTAGATGCTCCCCCCAATCGCACCAACATCCTCGGAGGCCTTCCGGAAGCGACGGAGTTGGTTGACGGTCGTCTCGTCTGCGATCCCGCCGAGAACATGGACGGGCGCTTCGGGTTTTCCGATCAGTTCGCGAACCCGCTCCACGTTGGTGACGGTGTAGAGGTGGGGATCCGTCCAGGGTGAATCGGAGCTGCGATTCGTCCAGTAATTCATGGGGAGCCATACGTCGTAGTTGGCTGCGAGCTGCTCCCACGGGTAACTCGGCCAGAAGTTGGGGTTCACATCCTCGAGTAGGACCGGCTCGAGGACGATGGCACCGATCACGTCATCGGGAAGAAGACGACGCATCTCCTTCGCCAAGGCGACAGCGTTTCGGTTCCTCTCCGTCACGTCGTCGTGGCTGGTTGCCTCGATGTCGACGGCTACCCCATCGAGGGGGAGTGAGGTGATGGCGAGGAGGCGCTCTAGGTCTGCCTGGGGATCCTCGTATCCGGGAACGTACCACCCCACGACCGACATGTCGTTGGCCTCTGCCCGCTCCAGGAAGATCTTGAGAAGGTTGGGCTCGAGTAGTGGAGCAGATGAGTCCCACTTGCCCGCCTGTATGTAGAGGGTCTGCACCCCGGCTTCGGCGAGTTGGTCGACGATGCCGGGCCCGACCCGATCGTCGGCGTTTTCAACGGTCCAATCAAATACATCGAGCCACGCCCCAAGACCGGTGTAGGGATCCATCGTGTATCTGGCCCTCTCAGCGTTGGGAACAGTCACATCGAAGGTGATCGGCTCGGTCGTCGTGGTGGTGGAGCTGGTGGCGGCGACAGTTGTATTCGGCGCCTGTGTGCTTATAGGGGTATCGGTGCTGGTGCCCGGGGCGACGGTGGTTTCCGCGGACCCGGGTCCCTCGTCGTCGGTGTTGAGGAAGTCGACACCCGCCCAGACCATGGCTACCGCCAGGGCGCCAGCGATGAAGGCCAGGAAGACCCGGGCACCCGACCTCGACTTTTCGGGGTGGGGTTCTTCCTGGTTCGCCGCGTCGGAACTGTCTTGGTCAGGCTTTGAGGGCATTGGGGGAGGAGCTCTCATGTCAGGGGTGAGGGTGAGGGGTGAAGGTTAGGGATCTAGCGGATCAATCGGTCATCTATCGGTGTCTGCGGTCGCCAACCACCCCACCCTTCTGCGCGTAGAAACTCGCCCCAACGCGTCAAGAATCCGCACAGAACGGGGAAGGGCCGGCCATCCCACCCTTCTGCGCGAGAAAACTCGCCCCAACGCGTCAAAAATCCGCACAGAACGAGGAAGGGCCGACCGACCACCCACCTATCGGTGTCTGCGCACTATCTCTCAGCCTTGCGGATCCGTGCCTCGATCCAGGGGATGAGTCTGCTCTCATCCCTGGGGTCGGTCATCGATCTGGGGATATACGCGGGGCTCCGACGTGTCCGGTCGTGCCAGAATGCCCCCGAGGAGAGTGCTGGTTCCTGTGCGGTGGCCAGCCACACCATTGTGTCGGCGGCCTGTTCCGGCGAGCGTTGCAAGGGGGTGGTCAATCGGTGCAGACGCCCGTTGTGGGAATTCGATCCGCTCCAACCCGGATGCATGGCATGGACTATGAAACGGTTGCGATAGTCCTCACCTAGCCGTCGGGCGAGAACCACCTGGGCTCGACTGGCACGGGAATGGGCTAGGCGGCCGTTGTAGTTGCGTGCCGGCATCTCCAGACCACTGAGATCGAACTCGGGAGTGAATAGGCCACCACTCGCCATGAAAAGGATCCGGGCACCGGGGCTAAAGCGATCCTCGAGACGTCGAGTGAGGATGTACGGGCCGAGGACGTGGCTTGCGAGAGTTACCTCCACACCGGAAGTGGTCGTGGTCCATTGATCATGTCTGCTCCCGGCATTGTGGACGAGGATGTCCACATGGTCGGTGGTCGCGTGGATGTCGTCGGAGAGATTGCGAACTGAGGAGAACTCTTCCATATCGGCGCCATGTCCTTCAACGTGCTCGTTCCCAGTCGCCGACCTGATTGCTTGTACCGTTTTCTCGATCGCCGACTCGGAGGTATCGATCAGCCATACCGCCGCTCCCCTTTCGGCCAAGGACTTGGCTATCACACGTCCGGTCTCCCCGGTGGCACCGGTGATTACGGCGACGTGAGAGGATAGATCGGGCTTCTCCTCTGACCAGTTGTGGATCCGACTCTTGACTGGCGGACCGAGTCGGGAGAAGCCGGTGGCCATGGTGATTTTCCGGGCGGTGTGCACGAGCCTTCCCAGCATCACCCAATGCTACGTCTCACAGGGATTTAGGAGTTTGAGCCGTGAGCGCCCGGGGGTCGTGAGCGCCTGGCGTCGTCGACACAACTCTGAACCCATGCCATGGGTAACCTCCTGAAGATGGACGACGGCACTGTCATACGGGAGGCCGCCGCCGATGATCGCGATACGGTCGTCAACCTGTGGGAGAAGGCGGGTCTGGTGGTTCCTCACAACGATCCGCATCAGGATTTCGATCGATTCTTGACATCAGGTCACGGGGGTGTGCTGGTCGCTGACGATGGTAGCGATGTGGTGGGTTCGGTTGCGTACGGTGACGACGCCCATCGGGGATGGATGTACTATTTGGCGGTCGATCCCAACAGCCGACAACAGGGCATAGGCAAGAAGTTGGTGGATGCCGTTGAAGTGCTCTTCCGAGAAAGGGGTGTTCCAAAGATGCAGCTAATGGTGCGGTCGACCAATGAGACCGCCGGTGATTTCTACCGCCAAATCGGATACCAAGAGATGCCGGTTAGCGGTTTTGGAAAGAGACTGGATGGCGCTGTTGTCGAGCCGCCGAAGCTCGACGTGGTGATCACCCATTTGGAGATGAGATCCCGTCCCAACCTGGCGTCGGTGACACCGGCCGAGCCCGCGGTGCTCACCCAGGTACCACGACCCAGTGTCCGCTTCTATCGCTATCTCTACGACTCCGTCGGTGCCGCCGGTCTCTGGTGGGAGCGTCGTGCAATGTCAGACGAGGAGCTTGCGGAGACGATCCGATCGGAGGACACCGAGGTTCACATCCTTCTGGTAGGGAGCGAACCGGCCGGTTTCGTCGAGTTGAACAGCGGTGAATTCCCGATCGTGAATCTTGCCTACTTTGGTCTCATCCCCGAGTTCATCGGTCGGGGTCTCGGAAGCTATCTCATTGGGGAGGCAATCCGGCTGGCCTGGGACAAATCTCCCGAGTTACTCACCGTGAACACCAACTCCCTCGACCATCCCCGCGCGCTACGGATGTATCAGCAGAAGGGGTTTGTGCCCGTGCGGGAGGAGAGAGTGAGTTGGGTCGATCCTCGCTTCACCAGACTCATCGAGAACGGTGGCACGCTGTGGGCCTGAACGGGAGCTACTTCACCACCGACGACGGTGCCTGGTTCCAGCCGACCGATCTCGCCCGGGGACCGTGGGAGGCCGATGCCTGTCATGCTGGTCCGCCGACCGCGCTCATGCTCAGGGAGGTGGAGCGGTTACTCCCAGATTATCCCACCGTTCGCCTGACGATCGAGCTCCACCGTCCCATACCGATGTCGGGTTTCCGACTGGAGTCGGAGGTCATTCGGTCCGGCCGCACCATTGCTTCCACCGGGATCCGTATCGTCGATGACGAACGTATCTACGCCTCGGCGGTGACGATGCAGCTCGCCAAGGTCGATGTCGAGGTGAGCAATCCCGAGGTGTCCACGCCGGATTTCTCTGACTCTGTACCGGGAGAGTTCCCCATAACGGAGACGTTGCATTCTCTTCCGAGTTTCGTTGATTCGATGGAGGTGCGTTACGACCCTTCGGGGTCGATGGGCAAGGGAGGGCCGACAACGATGTGGATGAGGACCGTCCCGATCCTCGCCGATGAGGAGCCTTCCGGGTTCCAGCGCATCGGACCGGTCGCGGACTGCGGGAACGGTGTTTCCTTCAACGACCCCATCAGTCAAATCACCTGTATCAACGCCGATCTCAACCTGGTGCTCCACCGTGAGCCGGTGGGTGAGTGGCTCTGCACCTCGGCGGTGAGCTACGGCACCAACCACGGCATCGGGGTTTCCAACGCCACCCTCTCTGATACCGGCGGACCCAT
>WHTL01000051.1 GCA_009377735.1 Acidimicrobiia bacterium | reverse complement strand
CGACGGGATCCAAAGGGATCCCCAAACTCCGGGCGAGATCGTTGGCGGTGCCGATGGGATGATCCCGAACGGGATCGCACTCAGAGTTTCCGTCCCAAGGGCGTTGGCGACGTGGTGGATCGAGCCGTCCCCGGCTGCGATGACGATGGCATCGGGTGCCAACTCGGTGACCAATGCATCCAGATCGTCTTCGGGTTCGGTCCACCGGAGACTGACCGTTCCCGACTCGGCGATGATCCCGACGGCCCGCCGCACGCCGTCCTGTTCGGTTGACCCCGCAGCAGCGTTGGCCACGACCAGGAAATGGGTCACATGACGTCGCGGACCGTGCGCATTGCCTTCTCCATGCCTTTCTGGACGGCTCCCCGCTCCTTCCATCTCTCCGGATCGATCTGAAGCGAGGCAACCAGGTCATCATCGAAGTGGCTGTCGAGTGTGGCGACCACGTCGGGGTCGTGGACGACTAGGCACACTTCCTCGTCGAGAAGGGCGGAGCGATGGTTGAGATTGGCCGAACCAACGTTGGCCACGACACCGTCGACGGTGAGGATCTTGGCATGCAACATCGAGGTCTGGTAGTTCCAGATCTTCACTCCGGCGTCGAAGAGGGTCTCGTAGACACCCTCGGATGCGAGCTGAACGAACCGTTTATCGGCATGGGGTCCGGGAAGCAGGATCTCGATTTCGACGCCCCGCTCGGCCGCATCGATCAGCAGGTCGATGAACTTATCGTCGGGGTTGAAGTAGGCGGTGGTGAGCCGAATCCTCTCCTGAGCCAACCGCACCAGGCATCGAAGAAGAGAAGCAACCGTTGTCCACCCTTCACCCGAGTCACCCTGCACCACCTGCACCGGCGATTCACCAGCGGCAGTCAATGCCGGGAAGGTGTCGACTCCCTCCTGGTAGACGGGAGCGTCGGTTTCGGCCCAGTTGTCGACGAAGGCGCCCCTTATCCCGGCGACGGCGGGACCGGTGACCCGAAAGTGGGTGTCACGCCACTCGGTCTCGTTTCGGGCGTCGCCCATCCAGGGATCGGCGATACCGACGCCGCCGGTGAATCCCACCACCTCGTCACACACCATCACCTTGCGATGGGTGCGGTTGTACACTTTGCCGAGCTCGGTTCGCTTGACCGGTCGGAACCAACGGACCATGACGCCCGCATCGGTCATTTCCTCCACCAGGTCGTCATCCATCTTCAGACAACCCACCGCATCGAGAAGAGTGCGGACCCGGAGTCCCTGACGGGCCTTCTCGGAAAGGGTATCGGCGAACTCGCGGCCGATGTCGCCACTCCAATAGATGTAGGTGAGGAGATCCACGGACCTCTCGGCGTCTCGGATGTCGTGAAGCATCGAGGAGAAGATCTCGTCGCCGTTTCGAAGGATCTCAATGCTGTTCCCGTCGGTGGCGGGAATACCCAACAAACCCTCCAGCGGCCTCCGGAATGGGCTGTCGTTCACACAGCAAAGGATAACGCTTCCCCGCGGCCAATCGCGCTGGGACATTGGAGTCACGTCGACATCGCCTAGGACGGCAGACCGTGCCATCCTGATACCGATGACCGAGGTTTATGTCGATCATGCCGCTACGACACCGCCACGCCCCGAAGTGATCAGGGCCATGGAGCCCTATCGCCTCCAGGTCTATGGCAATCCCAGTGGTCAGCACGGTGTGGCTCGGCGCGCCAAGAACGCACTCGAGGAGGCACGGGAGCAGATCTCACACCTCTTAGACGTGGCGCCATCGACGGTTGTGTTCACATCGGGTGGAACAGAGTCCGACAATCTGGCGATCCTGGGCCGGGCTTTGTCCGATGATGGAAGAAATGGAGTTGTTGTCTCGGCTGTGGAGCATGAGGCAGTGCTTGAGGCAGCCGAACTTTGTCGACGGCTTGGTTACGAGGTCGAGGTGGTACCCGTCGATGGCGACGGCCAGGTAGATCCCGAACGGGTGGCGGCTGTCGTGAGTCAGGACACAGCGGTCGTCTCGGTCATGGCGGCCAACAACGAGACTGGGGTAGTGCAGCCAGTGTCCGAGATCGCCCATGCCGTCCATGAGGTCGACTCGGGCGTCACCGTGCACTGCGATGCCGTCCAGTGGGCCGTATCCCGACCGCTGCCAGTCGAAGGAGTGGATCTCCTGACAATCTGCGGCCACAAGTTGGGTGGACCCCGTGGTGTGGGGGTGCTGGTGGTGCCCGAGGGTGTCCCCCTCGCCCCAACGGTGGTAGGCGGGGGACAGGAGCTGGGTCGTCGCTCCGGCACTCCCGATGTCGCTGCCGCCGTGGGTATGGCAGCCGCAATGACCGCAGCCCGCGACGACCGCGACCGTTTCGCTTCCGAAGTTGGCGACGCGAGGAAGCGGTTCGAGGCGACCGTGCTCGACGCAAGGCCCGAAATCGAGATCACCGGCCGGGATGTGGATCGCCTCGTCCAACATTCCCATCTCTCGGTACCGGGAACGAGCAACGAGACCGTTGTCATCAACCTCGACCGGGCTGGTGTTTCCGCCTCGGTGGGGTCGTCGTGTCAGTCGGGGGCAGCCACACCGAGTCATGTGCTGACGGCCATGGGATGGCCGACCGAGAGGTCCCGCACGGCCCTCAGATTCACCTTCGGCTGGAACACCACCACTACCGCCGCCGACTACGCCGCGAAAACCCTGGTTGGTCTTCTGTGAAACCGAGTGGCCTCGAACATGATGGAACCCATTGGACGTGTCTAGCGTGTATCAGGGGATGGGTTCGGAGGTTCAGGACGATGTTGAACAATACATGTCGCACATCTCGCCTACCAGTCATCACCGCTGGCTGCGTCCTCGTCCTTGAAGCACCGCAGAGGGTGCGTCTTCGTCCTGCGTCCTTGCCACCGGCGCGCCTGGCCGGCGATCTGCACAACGGCATTATTCAACACCGTCCCAGACACAGATGATGGAGAGCCTCGCCGCCACAGTCTGGGTGTTTGCGGCCCTGCTGGTCGTTACCGGTGTCCTCAAGATCGTGCGACCCACCGAGGTGGAACGTGCCCTGCGATCGGTGGACGTACCTGCGGCCCACGGGTCGGGCAGGGTCCTCGGTGCTGCCGAGGTCGTCGTCGGAGTCGCGGTGTTCCTCATAGATGGTCCGCTCCCCGCCGTTGCCCTCACGCTGCTCTATCTCGGGTTTGGGGTCTTCGTCGTCGTCGCCCTCCGTTCGGGAGGGGTGGTGCGTTCCTGCGGTTGTGTGGGTAAGGCCGACACCCCACCCAACCCCCTCCATGTGATCCTCAACGTCCTGGGGGTGGTTTCGGGTGGTGCGGCCGTATCGGTCGGATCCGTCATCTGGGAATCTGGGCCAGTTCTGGAGAGTGCCGTGGCCATAGCGATGATCGGTATCGCCATCTGGCTCGCCTACTCGATCGTGGCCCTGCCGATCTCGTGGAAGGCATAGTGTCCTGTCCGGAAGATCATGCATGTATTTCAACGGCCATTGCTCGCCGAAATATCAAACGAACCTCCCGGACAGGACACTTGCGATGACGCTCGTTGACAGGGTCACCTCGGTTGCTGCCCGGGGAGTGAACCGGCGGGGCTTCATGACCAGACTCGGCTTGGGTGCCGCCGCCCTCCTAGTCAACCCACGCGACTTCATCCTGCGTCCGATGACATCTCACGAGGCGATCTGTGGTCCGGCATCCTCCTGCAGCGACGGATACACCGTGTTTTGCTGCACGATCAACCGTGGCCTCAATCGGTGCCCACCCGGACACTTCGTTGGGGGATGGTGGAAGGCCGACAACTCCGTGTTCTGCTGCGACGACTCCGGCGCCCCGTCGGCCCGCTACTACGTCGACTGCCACTCCCGCTGCACCACCTCCGGCTGCAGCAACGGATTCTGCACCGAGTACGGGTGTAACTGTGACTGCAACGATGGCGAAACGTGCGACCGCCGCCTCGTCTGCTGCAACAAGTTCCGTTATGGACAGTGCAACACCGACATGGGTTGTGTCGGACCCGTCACCTGTCGTGTCGTTTCCTGCATCCCGCCCTACCGCAACATCGACAACTGTGGCACCTCCCTCCGGACGGACAGCTACACCGCCAACCAGTCGGCACCGTGCTTACAAGGAGACTGCGCATGACACCGACCTGTCTAGAGGGAACCTGCACATGACACCGACTGTGACCGTGATAGTGGTGATTCTGGGTCTAGCGGTGGTCTTTCTTGGGATGCTGGTGGTGGGGATGCTTCGGTCCCATGCCGAGATCCTCTCCACCCTCGCCGAAATCGGTTATGACACCGAGCACGGCAACGGTCCGACCTCGGGGTCGGACCGCAGTGACCAGGACAGCCGCACCGAGCACAACCACACCACTGCCTCTGTCATCGTTGGGGTTTCCGGACTCACACCCGACGGCGAATCGGTGGCCCTCGCCCTCAAAGGAACCAGTGGTCTCGCCCTCCTGGCGTTCCTATCCGGCACCTGCTCGTCGTGTGAGGTCTTCTGGCAGGGTCTCGACCGGCCCGAGAATGCCTTTGGTATCGATGGGCTCCGACCGATTGTCGTCACCCTCGGTCCCGAGGAGGAGAGCCCCACCCGTATCTCGGACCGCTCCAACTCTCGTGTGCCGGTGGTGATGTCCACCGAGGCATGGGACGAGCTCGGGGTACCGGGCGCTCCCCATTTCGTGCTGGTGGATACCCGAACCGGGTCGGTCCTGGGTGAGGGAACTTCCAACTCGATCGACGCACTCGGCGATTTCGTGCGCGACTCTCTCGACGACCTCGCCTGGAGCAAGCGAGTATCTCGTCCCCGCGCCGATCTCGGTCGGGAGAGCCGGGTCGATCGGGAGCTACTCGAGGCCGGAATCCAGCCGGGAGATGAGCAATTACGACACACACCGGGGTCCTTGGAGGACCCACCTTTAGGAGGCTGATGTGAAACACATGTCCCACATCTCGACGACCAGTCATCACCGCTCGCGGCGTCCTCCTCCTAGGAGCACCGCATCGGGTGCGCCGTCGTCGTGCGTCCTTGCGAGCGGCGCGCCTGGCCGCCGATCTGCACAACGGCATCTCACACCAGCCTCCAACGAAAAGGGAGAATCATGACATTGGCCATACTTACTGCCCTTGCTGCCGCCATCATCGGCCTGCGCGCATCCTGGTCGTCTCCGTGTGGCGAGTCGATCGTCACCACCGTCCACCCCTTGGCCGAAGACGCTCGGGGCCGCAGCTGGGCGCCCACGGCACTCACGTTCACCCTCGCCACCATCATCACCGCATCGGTGCTGGGGGCGGCCCTGGGCGGGGTGGGCTCGCTCCTACCGATCAGCGAAGATGTTTCACTCTTCATCGTGGCGGGGTTCCTACTCACTGGCGGTGCTCTGGATCTCCTGGGTCGACCACCGTCAACCACCCGGCAGCTGAATGAGAACTGGCTCACCACCTATCGGGGATGGGTCATCGGAGCGGGTTATGGCGCCCAACTCGGATCCGGCTTTGCCACAGTCGTCCCCTCCTGGACTGGATATGCCCTCGTCCCGATGCTCCTTCTTAGCGGTGATGTTCTCAGTGGTGCCGCCCTAGGAATCGCCTTCGGGCTCGGACGTGTGCTTGCGGTAGCTCCAGCCGCCCTGATCAGAGACCGGTCCGCCTTGTTGGCGGTTCCCGACCGGTGGGTTGGTGCTGAACCGGTGATTGCAATGGTCACCTCGGTGGCGGTAGCCGTCATCGGACTGATTGCCCTCACGGGCTCTTTCTCCCTTCCCGCCGTTGGTCTCGGCGTCATCGCCATCGTGGTGGCCAGCGTCGTGGTCGGCCTCCGCTCCCGAGCCAATAGGGGAGATGTGGTCGTATCGTGAAGATCGGCCTGATGGGCGTCTTAGTCGACACCCCACCTGGTTGGGAGGTGCGGGTGAAGAGGGTGGAGGCCGATGTCGACTCGGCTCGTAGGCTCGCCGTCACCCACGCCGCTACCATCCCACTCCCGGCGGAACGGGGGGATTTCGGGAGCGGGATCGTCGAACGTCTCGGCCCCGACGATGTTTTCGTCGCCCTACTCGAGTATGGGGAGGAGGTGGTTGGTTCCAACTTGTTCGCGGCGAGAGGGTTCCCCCGGGATGTCGGAGCCGACGACTTCGACACGGCCCGTTTGCAGGTGAACCTCCCTGGCCAAGCCGGTTTCCAACGGTTCTTCACCGTGGGTGACCGTGCCTTCTGCCTATATGTGGTCATCGGTGCGTATCGCAACCGTGCCCGGTTGGCTCGGAAGGTCCGTGACCTGATGGAATCGGTCGAGGTTGGGGCACGCGACGAATGAGGCGAGTGGTACTCTTTCTCGTGGCGCTGGTCGTCTTTATGCTGGCTGTGCCCGTAGCCGCGGGTGTGATCACCTATCTGGAGCGTGGTGACGACGGAGTCTTTCGCCCCGTAGTGGTGAGGAACGGGAAGAAAACGGTGATCGACCAGGCCGCCATCAGCGGGCCTGCCCTCAACAGGGAGGGTTCCAGAATCGCATTCACCCTCGACGACCCCTCGTTAGGGAGTTATGCGCTGGCAGTAATCGATTCCTCGGGCGGGAATGTCGAGATCGTCGGCGACGGCAGCTGGGGCGAACTCGATCCGTCCTGGTCGCCCGACGGTCAGCGACTGGTGATGTCGTGGTACCCAACCGTGGTGATGCATCAGACCGCCGTGGGTGTGCTGAACCTGGAGACCGGTGAGGTTCACAGTGTCCCGGGAACCGAGGGTGGTTCTCGGCCTGATTGGTCGCCCTCGGGAGAGTGGATCCTCTTCGAGAGGGAAGGCGCTGTGTGGGCGACCCGCCGCGATGGGAGCGATGAGCGGATGATCGCCACCAACGGAAGAGATCCCACCTGGGGTCCAGCCCCTAACCAGATAACGTTCATCCAGGGATCGGATCTGGTGAGGACCAGCCTCATGGGTGAGCCCGGGATCGTGGTGCGGTCGTTCGAGGGATCTCTGGAGTCGCCGACCTGTCGACCCGAGGGATGCAGTGTTCTCACATACTCCGGTGTTGGATGGGATGGTCGTGACAACGCCAGGGCGTGGTTCCTCCCGACGCATGGCAAGGCGGGTATCAGAGCCCATCTGGGGCGCTCGGCCGGCCTCGATGCCGCCGGTAAACCAGGGTTGCTCGACTATTTTGTCGACGACAACGGGATCGTCCATGAAGATGCGATCAATCGGATTGCATTGGAAGGGATCTCGGTGGGATGCGACCCGCCAGAGAACATCAGGTTCTGCCCCGGGGACGCAGTCACCCGCGGTGAGATGGCCGCCTTCTTAGTGCGGGCGCTCGACCTCACCCGCTCCGACGATGCCGGCTTCGAGGATTCCGCCGAATCGGTCTTCAAACGCGATATAGGTGCGATCGCCGCTGCAGGAGTCACCTATGGCTGCAACCCTCCGCAGAACGACCTCTATTGCCCCCGGAAGGAACTGACCCGCGGTGAGATGGCCGCCTTCTTGGTACGTGCCCTGGAGTTGCCGCCCGGTGAGCCCGATCATTTCGTTGACGATGACCAGTCGGTCTTCGCCGCCGATATCGACGCCCTCGCCTCGGCCGGTATCACCGTGGGATGCAACCCTCCCGAGAACACTTTGTTCTGTCCAGACCGGTCCATAGCCCGCGGGGAGATGGCGACGTTCCTCGTCAGGGGAGTGCTTGAACGCTAATAGGCGCTCACTGAAAGAGGGCAGACCGCAGTTCTCCCCATTGTGGGCGGCAATCATCGGAGCCACAGCCATTTCATTCTCGGCCATCTTCTTCAAATTGGCCGAGGTGTCGCCAGCAACGGGTGCCTTGTTCCGATTCCTCTACGCCCTGCCACTGCTGGCGATCCTGTGGTGGAGGAGCGGCGAGCGGAAGCCGCGGAGCAAACGGGCCCGTCTCCTCGCCATGGTGGCGGGAGTGCTCCTCGGTCTGGATGTGCTCACTTGGCATATAGCCATCGAGAACATCGGGACGGGGTTGGCCACGCTGATCGTCAACAGCCAGGTGGTGATAGTGGCACTTCTGGCGTGGCTGCTCCTCGGTGAGAAACCGTCGAATCGGGTGTTCACCGCGATCCCGATCATGCTCGTGGGTGTTGCCATGGTGAGTGGGCTCGGTTTGGGGAACGCCTTCGGGGAGAACCCCCTGGTGGGCACCGTGATGGCCTTGTTGGCGGCCCTGTTCTATGCCGGTTTCCTTCTCGGATTCCGCCGCACCAATCGTTGGACAGCCCCATCGGCCGGACCCTTGTTCGATGCCACCGTGGGCGCTGCTCTCGTCTCGGTGGTCGTCGGACTCGCCATCTCCGGTTTGGACCCTGTTCCCAGCTTCCCTGCGCATGGCTGGTTGATGGCGCTGGCACTGTCGGCGCAGGTGGTCGGGTGGCTCATCATCGGATATGCCCTACCGCGTCTCCCGGCAGCGGAAACCTCAACGGTGATCCTCATCCAACCCGTGATGACAATGCTGTGGGGGATCCTGATATTTGGGGAGCGGCCCTCGACGCTGCAGCTGATGGGAGCACTCTTCGTCCTGGCCGGGGTGGGGTTGGTGGCATCCACTCGGAGAAGCAATACTCCGGTGATCGAACCTATTACCAAACGATAAACTCCGGTTTACATCATGGATCCTTGCCATAGGATGGTGCGGAGGTTCCTGCACGCGCGGGACCGGCTGATGCGCACGGGTTGCTTTGGAGTGGACCCGGCAAGGGAGTGACAGCCCGACACGGAATGATCTGTGGTTGTGGGCAAGTCGCGGGCACACAGCGCATTTTCCTGTCACGGGCGCGAGGGACTGAGTCAAGCGATGCCACCGGAAGGGGCTCCACCCCCTCCGGTGGGTCGTTATGGCACCGAGCGGGGGTCGGGGGCCGGATCGTTTCTAAACGTTCGGCCCTGACCGGTGCAGATGGGCCCCTACCCCACAGAAGTCCATCCGAGAGTATTACCAGAGGATTAACTCTGGCCTAGACCAGCTGATTCTGTCATAGGATGAGATCAGGTCAAGGCAGCCCGTGCCGGCATGGATGCTCAGCGGTTTGTCTTCCCAGGATGGAATAACCGGAGACGAAGGAGACGTAATGCCCGGGGAGCGCGGTTTCAAAGGGTTCATTGCTGTGTTGGTGCTGGTTCTGGTCACGGCGGTGGTTCCCACCTCGTCCGGCGCCGATGTGCTCAACGACGCCGTCGAGAATGTTCTCCCGCGGGAGCCACAGGTTACGCCGGACAGTTTGGGCGAAGCTGAGTTGGAGGGTCTGCAGTATGCCGATCCGACTGAGCAGATAGACCTGGTGGATCCGCCAGTCGCCAACAATCAGGGCAGTGCCGAGGTGACACACCCGTTGAGTGTCCCGGCCGGTCGTGGCGGGATGCAACCCGATCTTTCCTTCGACTACAGCTCCGAGGCAGGGACAACCTGGCTCGGCACAGGATGGGACTTCTCTGTTGGTGCGGTGACGGTAGACACTCGCTGGGGTGTACCCAGATACCTCTCCGACAAGGAGAGCGAAACCTATCTTCTGGATGGTCAGGTTCTGAGCCCGACGGCCGTGAGGTCCGAGCTAGAAGACCGCGTTGCGAATCGCTCCGATTACACCCGCCGGGTCGAAACACAACACGAGCGCATCGTCCGGCATGGTGATGATCCCCAGAACTACTGGTGGGAGGTCATTGACAAATCCGGTGCGACCCGCTTCTACGGAGGGACTCCGGAGACCGGTCAGCAACCCGAAGCGACCCTCGCTGACGACCAGGGGAATGGCTTCCGGTGGGCTCTCACCCGGCAACAGGACATAAGCCGCAACACCATCAACTATTTCTATGAGACCGAGGACGGTCACAACGTTGGGGCAGGGAATGCCACGACAGGTAGACAGCTCTATCTCGATCGAATCACCTACACGGGATCGGTCGCCGACGGGGTGGCAGATGATCCCGCTTACGAGGTCCGTTTCCTGCGCGACCATGACATCGATCCCACCCCGACACAACGTCAGGATGTCACCGTCAGTGCCCGCGGGGGTTTCCTGGAGGTAACCGCCGATCTGCTTCGTCGCATCGAGGTTCGATACGGACAGCCGAACGACGGCAATGCCCGCTCTTATGACACTCTGGTTCGCCGATTCGACCTCAACTACACCGAGGGCGCCTTCGGCAAGACGCTGCTCGCTTCGGTCGATCAGCGGGGTGCCGATGAGGAGATCTTTGCCAGCCACGGATTCGACTACTTCGACGACGTTCGGGAGGGTGGCGAGTACGTTGGCTTCGCCGATCAGCGGTCATGGTCGGTCGATGATGACGGGGTAGATCGATTCCTGCTCGACTTCATAGACGCCAGCATCCTGGGTGCGTCGGAGACATTCGGTGGGGACGCCCACGGCTATCTCGGCTTCAACCTGGCAGCAGGGAAGAAGACCGGGTCAGTGGGCGGGGCCATCACCGTAAATGGGGGAGCAACCGAGGCCTTTGCCGAGATGGTCGACATCAATGGTGACGGATTGCCGGACAAGGTCTTCCGGGAGGACGGGGACGTGGTGTTCCGACTCAACACCTCCGGGCCCAGTGGGAACGAGACCTTCGCCGAGAGCACACATTCCGTCGTGGGCATCGATCGTCTTTCCACCGATTGGGACGTGGGCCTGGCCGGCGGTCCCGAAGCCCATTTGGGTATCTCCGTTCAGTTCAGTGCCGGTGCCACCGTTTCGGTTGGCGAGGAGTATTTCACCGATGTGAACAGCGACGGACTCCCCGACTTCGTCAGTGGTGGCACGGTCCATTTCAATCATCTCGACATGGTGGGCGAACAGCTGGTTCCGACCTTCACCACAAACAGTGCCGAAACCGAAGTTCCGATCGACGATGGCACGATCGATATTCCCGAAATAGCGGCATTGACGGAACTGGAGGCCCGGCAACGTGCCGAGTCACCCCTGTTCGACACCGTTCGACGCTGGGTGGCCCCTCTTGAGGGCACCGTCGAAATCACCGCACCCGTCGAATTCGACCCCCCACCACCAGGCGGACTCGGCACTACGGATGGTGACGGGGTTCGTGCCGCCATCCAGCACGGCGACTCGGAATTGTGGAGCGAGACACTCACGACTCCCGACCAGGTCGCTACACCCACCGGAGTGGATGCGATAGAGGTCGAACGCGGCGAGGCAATCTACTTCCGACTCCAGTCGATAGACGATGGGGCACGGGACCGGGTGAACTGGGATCCCGCCATCACTTACACCTCGTACGAAGAAACCAGCGAGAACGATCCTGCGTTGGATGGCAACGGTCTCAGCCAGAAGACGTACAGCGCATCCGATGATTTCACCCTTGCGGGGAGACCGGGGACGCTGATCGGTATGCCGCTCGAAGGAACGGTTCGCTTCGAGACGGATCTTCGACGGACGAAGACCCTCACCGATGATCTGACCGTTCTCGTCATTCGAAATGGGGAAATCGTCTATGAGAAGGAGATCCCGAGCTCACCCGACGACGACCCCGACGAGGTCCTCCACCTCTCCGCCGAGTTCCCGGTGGACGCCCCAACCGCTGATGAGTCGGACGAGATCGAGGTGCGTATTGAGGTGGATTCACCAATCGATGTCACGGCCATCGAATGGGAGCCCCGACTGTATTACATCGAGGCAACGAGTGGCGGTGAGCCAATTGATGTGCTCGACCCCGACGGCGAGCCCCTCCTCGAACTGTTCGTCCCCGCTGACATCGACATATACCCACACAACAACCGAATCGCGCCCGTTTCGCCGTGGGTGGCCGAAAGAACCGAGGCAGTCACTATCTCCGCTGAGTTGCAAACAACTGCGATTCCATTCGAGGTCATCGAGGGTGACGCCGTGCTGACGGTGAAGAGCCGAGATAGCCTCATTGCCAAGAGGACCATCAACGTCGAGGCGAAAGACTGGACCTGGAACTTCCCCGAGTTTGAAATTTCCGTCACCGAGGGGGAGGAATACTTCTTCGACATATCAGTACGCGACCCGGATCTCGCCGATGCGATCGTGGTCAATTCCGCGGAGGTCACCGGTACCTACATTCGGGAAGAAGGTGATCCTCCCGAAGAAGTCGACGTAACGGAGATCCTTCCCAGCACTCTACATTGGTCGGGACGCCAGGGAATCTTCCCGTTGGCTTACAGGGGTTGGTCATACGCCGGTTACAACGGCGATGGTGAGCGCGCCACCGAACCAATCGACGAGGGGGCGTTCGTTCTCGACTACGACGAGGACGACTTCCCGAGCGACGAACCAGAAGGTTTCGACGACGAAGACTATGAAGACCCGATGGATGGCGACTCCTATCCCTACACCCCGTATCGACTTGACACTGCGGACGCCCCCGGCGTCCCCGTGTGGCGCGGTCTCAAGGACAACCAGGTCGGTGGGGCAGGTTTCGCCAGCTCGTCTCGTCAGGGTGTGGACAGTCCTGGCGTCTTCGACCCAACCGATGCCGGGGCAGGTGCACGTGCGCCCCGACGAGTGGGGATCACCGCTCCGACATTCTCGGTGTCCGGTGGAATCGGGCCGTTGAGTGGATCGTTGGGAGCTAGCCCCAGTCTCGGTCTCGTCGACTACATGGACCTCAACGGGGACGGGTACCCAGATGTGGTCACACCCGGCGACGTGGACTTCACCGGTCCCCGTGGGGGATACTTCGATGACGGCAACGATGCTGATGTTGGCGACAGTGTGAGACAGGACACCACCTTTGCGGTCAGCGGTGGCTTCGCCGGCTCTCCTCTCACCATCAACGCCAATTCCAAGGGCGACGCCAACACCGCCCAGGACACTTCGTCCACCAGTGGCACCGCGCAATCGAAGTCCTCTGCGGCGGCAACCCAGGGCGGTTCGGCATCGGATGACGCTTATGGGTTCGATATCGGGGGTTCGATCGGAGCTACTGCCAAAATCACCAACCCCAGTAATCCCGCCGGGGATTGGAGTGATGGGATCGATGCGATGCCCGACGAACTCAAGCTGGGGCAGGAACGGGACATTGCGGACGTCAATGGAGATGGACTTCCCGACAAGGTGACCACCGACGGTGATTCCGTCTCGGTGAGTTTCAACCTCGGTTACGGATTCTCCGATGAGGTGGAGTGGGCAGACTCCAGCGGGTTTGAGAGGGGTCTGTCGTTCTCGGGGTCGGTAGGCGCCACCCTCGGGTTCCAGATCGGCAACAAGGCTTTCTCTGGTGGTCTCTCCTATAACGAGTCGGTCGACTTTCCCCTCGTCTCCTGGGTCGATGTTGACGGTGACGGAATTCTCGATCGGCTCAGCAAACCGGTCGACGGTGACATCGAGGTGGCGTTCGGGTCGGGGAGTGGGCTACTCCCCGCGGTCGATTACGGTGCCTTCGTCGAGGGCGAATACGAGCTGGACGGAATCAGTGGTCTTCCGGGCGTCCCCGCTATTCCGATTGGTGAGCAGATCTCCCAGAGCCGCAGTCGCGGGCTCGGTGGAGGCGCTGACTTCACCATCGGCATTGGCCCCTTGTGTATCAAGGCCTGCTATCTGATCATCAACCCCGGCGCTCACGTCGAGCACAGCATATCAACGACCCAGGTGCAGCTCACCGATGTGAACGGCGATGGCTATCCCGATTCGGTGTTCAGCACCGACGATGACGAGCTCAAGGTTCGGCGGAACACGCGGGGCCGCACCAACCTCCTGGCCTCGGTCAGCAATCCTCTCGGTGGTGAAATCCGGCTGGACTACGAAAGGTCCGGGAACACTGTCGACCAGCCCTACTCACAATGGGTGATGACCAGCGTCGAGGTCGACGACAATCGTCCCGGTGACGGGCCCGATACGTTGTGGACGACCTACGAGTACTCCGGGAACAAGTACAACCACCTCGAGCGGGAGATGTTGGGATACGAGAAGGTGCTGGAGCACCAGCGAGATATTTCGGATCCCGATAGTGGCCCGCTCCGTTCCATCGAACGGCTTTATCGCCATGGGTCCGTGTTCGAGAGCGGTCTCCTCGAGAGCGAGACACTCCTCGACGGCGAGGGCGATAAGATCAAGGGGACGAATACCGAGTGGTCGTTTATCGATCTTGCCACGGGCGATCCCGCCGTTCTCGAATCCGACACGGATCCCGCCGGACTCCACCTGCTCGAGATGGCGGTGGCTCCCAGACGCACCAAGATAGAGCCGGTTTGGTATAACGCCGACGGCTCTATCGCCAAAAACACGTGGAACTCGTACGAATACGACGACCTGGGCAACGTCATTCGGCAAGTGGACGTCGGTGAACCCGAACTGGGGGACGATGACGTAACCGCGGTGACGACATATTCCGATTGCCGCGACAGTTCCTGGGTCAGCCTGCCAGCGACATTCGAGGTGACAGACGCCGATGGTGGCACTCTCCGCCAACGAGACGGATCGGCCGATCTTTGTGCAAATGGGGCGGTCACCCATCTGGTCGAGTCGATTGGTGATGGCACCACAGCCGTTACCGACCTCGAGTTCGATGCATGGGGTAGCTACGACCGCATCACATATCCCGAGAACGCAGCTGGGGAGCGTCTGGTCGTGGAGTACGTCTACGACGCGGACAGACATACCGACATCTCACATGTCGTTGACAGCCATGGGCTGACGTCGACGGCAAGCTATCACGGCCCTTCGGGACGTCTTGCCTCCCGCACCGATGCCAATGGCCATACCACCACCTATACCTATGACGCCGTTGGTCGTCTGTCGACCATCAAAGGCCCTTACGAGCAAGGTGGTGATACCGCAACTGTGACCTTCGAGTATCACCCCACCGACAACGCATACGCATACGCCGTCGCTCGTCACTACGACGCCTTCAACCCCGGTGACACTATCGACACCGTGGCGTTCGTGGATGGGATAGGTCGAGAGACGCAAACGAAGCACGACGCCACCCTCTTCCGCGGGGTCGGCGACCCGGCCCAGGATGTCATGGTGGTGTCTGGAGCCGTCGTGTTCGATGCCGTGGGGCGCCCTGTGCAGGAGTGGTACCCCATCGAGGAGCCTCTGGGCACGATCGACGTTTACAACACGGCGACATCTGACACGGGTCCCACCACTACCTCCTGGACGCTCACAGATCTGGTGACGAGGGTTGAGACGCCCAACGGGGCAGCCACGGAGACGTCGTACGAGTACGAGGGCTTCGACGACTCCGGGGCGACCCTTTTTGAAACGACACGCATCGATCCCGAGGGGAAGCCAACGCGAACCTACACCGATGTTCGCGGCCTCATGCACGCGGTCGATGACATGCCTGTAGGTGCACCTTTGGTTCGTACCCAATACGACCACGACGGTCTCGGTCAGTTGACCGGAGTTGTCGACAGTGCCGGCAATGAGACGACACACATCTACGATCAGATCGGTCGCCGGATCTCGACCACCACGCCGGACGGTGGTCTCCACCAGTGGTTCTGGGACACCGCCAGCAATCTCATCGCCGAGATCGACCCCAACCTCCGGGAAGCATCCCATCAGATCGAGTACCAATACGACTACGACCGGCTCATCGCCGTCGATTACCCCGACGACACGCCCGACGTCTCCTACACATATGGG
>WHTL01000246.1 GCA_009377735.1 Acidimicrobiia bacterium | reverse complement strand
CTCACCAACCTATGCTTACTCTGCCGTTACCACCACACCCTCATCCACCTCGAACAACTCAAACCCCAAGACCTACAAATCCCCGCCCACGACGTGGGGCTGGTAGGGGCTAGTCCCTAGGGACGGACCTCCACCTCCCGCTCGATCAGACCCCCCTATAGGATCTGGGACAGGAAAAGCTTGGTGCGTTCCTCTTCGGGGCTGGTGAAGAAGTGCTCGGGGGTTCCCACCTCAACCACTTGACCGTCGGCCATGAAGAGAACACGGTCGGCAACGGCACGGGCGAAACCCATCTCATGGGTGACGACGACCATGGTCATCCCTCCCTCGGCGAGCTCCACCATCACGTCGAGTACCTCCTTGATCATCTCAGGATCGAGCGCCGAGGTGGGTTCGTCGAAAAGCATCACCTTGGGGCGCATGGCGAGTGCCCTGGCGATGGCGACGCGCTGCTGTTGACCACCGGAGAGCTGGCCCGGATACTTCCGTGCCTGTTCTGGTATCCCTACTCGCTCCAGCAGCTCCTTCGCCTGCGCCTCGGCATCGGCCTTGGGAAGGTTGCGAACCAGACGGGGAGCCATGGTCAGGTTCTCCAACACCGTGACATGGGGGAACAGGTTGAACTGCTGGAATACCATCCCCGTCTCCCGACGGATCTCTTGGATGTTGCGGATATCATCGGAGAGTTCGACGCCGTCGACCACGATACGACCAGCGTTGTGTTTCTCGAGTCGGTTGATACAACGGATCAGTGTGGACTTACCCGACCCCGATGGTCCGATGACAACCACCACTTCCTGGTGACCGACTCGCATGTTGATGTCTTTTAGAGCCTGGAACTCGCCGAAGTACTTGTCTACGTTCTCGACGATGATGACCGGTTCACCCTTGACCTGGGTGGCGTCGGCGAACACCTCGGTAGTGCGTTCTTCTGTCATCTCTCTCCAACTCCGAGTCTCCGCTCGAGGCGTCTCGACTCACGTGACATCATGTACGAACCGGCCCAGAACAAAAGCCCCACAAAGGGAAGGGTGACCCGATAGAGCTCCTGACCTAGAAAATCTGGTTGCGTGTTGGCAAGACCGGAGGCCGAGAGCAATTCGGGAATACCCACGATGGTGAGGAGGCTGGTGTCCTTGAAGAGGGAGATGAACTGCCCGACCATGGCGGGAATCGAGTTGCGCAAGGACTGGGGGAGCACCACCTTTTGGGTCACCCGCAACGGCGACAACCCCACGGCCTGGGCGCCCTCGGTCTGCCCCGATGGCACCGATTGAAGTCCTCCGCGTACCACCTCGGCGATATAGGCACATTCGAAGGCAACAATGGCGATGAGCACCCTGGTCAGATCGCCGGGTCGGAGACCTTCGGGAAGAAAGAACCCAATAACGTAGATCCCCAGGAGGAGGAGGGTGATGAGGGGAACCCCTCGTATTAGCTCGATGTAGGACACAGAGAGCAAACGGAAGGCAGGGAACGAGGAACGGCGGGCGAGGGCGAGGAGCAGTCCAAAGGGGAATGCCAACGCGATCCCAAGGATGGTGACGAAGACGTTGGTGAGGAGCCCACCCCATTGGTCCCAACGGACAGCCGACAAATAGATATAACCGTCGCCGATGACCAACATCACGGCCAGCCAACGCCAAGTCTTGAGCGAGAGGGGAAGGAAACGGCCGGCGATGTAGCCGAGCATGAAGAGTGCAGCGGCTCCCAACGTTATGAGTGTCGGGGTGATGGTGGTGGTGATGGCGAGGAGGACGACCACCACGAGAAGCAATGGCCAGATTCGTCGCAGGATCGCCCGCACCGAAGTGGAGCGGACTGCAAGACCGGCAGCTTCTGCCTTCTGTCGCGCACCCGCACCGATGATTCCGGCGGCTATTCCCAGACCACCTCCGAGTGCAAGCATGGCCAGCGCCACCCGCCACAACTCGGCGCGTGGGTATCGACCCACCATGAACAACGCCAGATTGACCCTGACGATGGTGAAGTCTGCGTCACGGAACCATCCGATCACAGCAAGGATGGCAAGGATGCCCAACGCGATGAAGACAACCGTCAGAAGCGCGTTGTACCAAGTCGAGAAGAGGTTCGCCCTAGCCCACGTGACCGCCCCGGGCCTCATCGGGGAGCGGGTCGTCGTCATCTCGTCACCAATTGCAAACGGCGATTCAATATGTTGATCAACAACGAGATCGTCAGCGAGAACAGGAGGTAGGCGCCCATCAGGATGAGAATGAGCTGGGTCGCCGGATTCCCGTTGCCGATGAGCTGGAACACGATCGAGGTAACCTCAGCGAAGCCCACCGCAATGGCGAGCGACGTGTTCTTCACATAGTTGAGATACTGGTTGATGATCGGCGGCAGGGCAGATCTCATCGCCTGCGGAAGGATGACGTGCCGCAGTCTCTGGAACCCGGACAGAGCCAAGGCGTTGGCCGCCTCCGACTGACCCTTTGGTACCGCCTGGATGGAGCCCCGCACAATCTCGGCCACGTGACTGGCCGTATACAGGGAGAGCGCAAGCATCACCGCGAAGAAACCCCCCAGACCGGAAAGACCACCGCTTACCGAGGAACCATCGGCGACCGGCAGCGAAATGGTGACGGGTCGACTCAGGAGGAAGTAGGCGATGATTGCTATGACCGCCACCACACCAACCGACCAGAGCACCCGATGATGGCGCTGTCCTGTCCTCTCATTGACCCGGGTACGCCAGATCCAGACGCCGACGGCTAATACCACGGCGCCCAGGACAATCCAGAAATATGATGGTTCGGAACTTTCGAGCCAGGGAACACTGATCCTCAGGTTGGAGATGACGAAGGCACCGAATGGGGTGGCCGGGTCCCGTGCGGGGGGCAGCGGAAGGATCACCGCGAAGAAGGCGATGAGGATCACGAGGAGGGGCGGGATATTCCGGAGGGACTCCACATAGAAAGCCGCAAAACGGTTCACCAACCAGTTGGTGGAGAGGCGAGCGACACCCACGAGCACCCCGACGATGGTGAGTATAGGTATCCCTGCCACCGCCAGGGCAAAGGTGTTCTTGATCCCCACCAGGATGAACCGGGTGGCGGAGGCGTTTCGGGAGATGGGGTTGTCAGCGACGTTCACCCCACCAGGGTTGTTGAGGAAATCGAAGCTGGTGGTGATCCCCTGTCGCGCCATGTTGTTGGTCAGGTTGAACCAGAGAATGTAGAGGATGAAGACAACGGCACCGACCGCGAAAATCTGAGCGGCAAGACCCAAAACGCGTATATCCCGCCACAAAGGTGGCCGAACCGCTCTGTCCATCTCGGTGCTCATGTCAATTCAACCGGGCCACTCTGTGGGGATCCCGGACCGGGATCCCCACAGAATCGGATCATCGGATCAACGATAAGGCGGCGCGTATTGAAGCCCACCATCGGTCCATAAGGCGTTGAGGCCACGCTCCAGACCGAGCGCCGTCTCCGGCCCGACGTTGCGTGCGTAGATCTCGCCGTAGTTGCCAACGGCCTCTATTACGTTGACGGCCCAACCCGAATCGAGACCGAGACCGGCATCGAAGGTGGCGAGATTGCCCTCCTCGTCCTCGACCTCGAGACCGAGCAGACGTCGGATCTCGGTGTCCTCGCTGTCGGAGAATGTGTCGATGTTGCCCGACTCGATGCCCTTCTCCTCGGCGGCGATGGTAGCGATCACTACCCAGTCGACGATCTGGGCCCACTCACTGTCGCCGTCGGCGACGACGGGTCCCAGAGGCTCCTTGGAGAATGTCTCATCGAGAATGGTGACGGCCTCGGGACCGCCCTCGCCCTCTGGCCAGGCAGAGCGGACACCGGCGAGCTGGGACTTGTCCGATGTCCAACCGTCGCATTGTCCCTGCAGGAAGGCGGCCTGCAACGGCTCGTTGTCCTCAAACGTCAACGGCGTGTAGTCGAGACCAGCCATACGTGATGCAAGGTTCAGCTCAGTCGTCGTTCCGGAGAGGACGCAGATGGCCGAGCCTTCCAAGCCGTCAACCTCGGTAATTCCCGAATCGGAGCGGACCAGCATGCCCTGCCCGTCATAAAACGTGGTGGTCAGGAAGGTGGCACCCTCCGTCCCGTCACGGGTGGCGGTCCAGGTGGTGTTCCGGATGAGCACGTCTATCTCGCCCGACTGGATTGCGGTGAAGCGCTGCTGAGCCGTGAGGGGTCGGTAGTCGACCGCCTCGGGATCACCGAGGACGGCGGCGGCTACCGCCTTGCAGTAGTCGATGTCGAAACCGGAGAAGTTACCCTCGGCGTCGGTGAACCCGAATCCGGGAACGGCGTCGTTCACCCCGCAATTGAGGGTTCCGCGCTCCTTTACTGCAGCAAGAGTGGCACCGGCGCCACCACCGCCGCCACCGCCAGCAGCAGTGGTCGCCGTACCACCGTCACCGCCAGCAGCAGTGGTCGCCGTACCACCCGCCGCTGTGGTCGCGGCACCGTCATCGCCACCGGCAGCAGTAGTTTCAGTATCGGGGTCATCCTCGGCGGCAGTGGTGCAGGCTGCTAGGACCATGGCTATCACTGCCAGTAGTACGACAAGTCGTTTCATAGAGATCTCCTCATTTCAGCTTGGGTCCCCGTGAGAATCCTCCCGAAGACGTACCGGGACAATACCGCCGGATTCCGGAGCTTGTCGTGAATCTCCCCTTCACGCGATTCTTCCCCCACGCATGTGGGGGAAGTGGCAGCGCCGCAGGCGCTGACGATGGGGGCAACTCCACGATGAGATCGGGTCGCGACTACCGAGGCTGTTGTGCCCATCTACCTGCTTCGCAGGAACCTTCCCCCCGCCGTTGGCGGGGGGACAGCCCGGGTCTCAGATCCGGCTTCCGGAGAGGTCCAGGGTTCCTAGGGCGTCGCGGATGGTGGGTGGGATCTCGGTGGCGGGGAGCAAGGGAGGTCTTACCATTCGCCAGGACGGCTCTCCGGTCCACTCGGCCAGGATGGCCTTTGCGACCGAGACCGTGGGAACCTTGGCGAAGGCGAGGCGTGCGGCGGTGAGGACCGAGTCGTCGATGCCCTCGTCGTAGACTTGGCGCATCGCCGAGGCCATGATGTTCCCGGTGGACGAGATCACACCCACGGCACCGGCGTCGAGAATATCTGAAATCCTGTCCTCACTCCCCCTGAAGACGGCGAGATGGGCGAAATCTTCGATCAGATGGATGGTGTTGTCCCACACACCCGACGAATCCTTGATCCCGAGGACGACGTCCCCGAGGCCGGTGATCACCTCATCGTGTATGGCTACGCCACTCACCTGAGGGATGTGATAGAGCAGGAGCCGGGGGGTGGCATCCACCCCCTCCAGAAGGGCACGATATCCCGCAAGCACCCCTTCGGGACCCTGATCGGGGAGATAGAACGGAGGAACCACCAGGCACCCCGCCACACCGTGGGAAGTGGCGTGTTCGGTGAGTTCGATGGCATCGGGGAGCGCCGCTGCCCCCGTCCCCACCAGGATCCGGGCCGGATCGAGACCCGCTTCCATCACGGCGTCGAGAGCCTGACGACGCTCGGACACCGAACATGACATCGCCTCACCCGTGGTACCGAAAAGAAGTACCCCATGGCACCCATCCTCGAACAGCCACTCGACATGGGAGATAAGAAGACGATGATCGATCCTCAGGTCCTCTTGGAACGGTGTCAGCCCGGCCGCCCATACCCCCGACAGACCCTTGGCGGTGGTGTCGCTCATTCCAGAATCACTGCGACCCGGTCGATGATCGAATCCACATCGAGGGCGACCGACGACCTGATGTCGTCAGCCGACCCGAAGTGGAGGAACTGATCTGGTACGCCCATCGTGGTGACCTTGCCCCCGAGTCCCGAACCCGAGAGGGCTTCGAGGACGGAGGCGCCGAAACCCCCGGTGACGACATTGTCTTCAAGGGTGACGACGTGGTTCGCCGCTCCCACCCATTCATGGAGACGATCGTCGTGGGGCTTTACCCAGCGTGCGTTGACGACGCCACAGGAGTGTCCGCGCTGCTCCAGCGAAGCAGCTGCCTTTTCGGCGATCTCGACCATAGGGCCGTTGGCAAGGAGCAGGACAT
>WHTL01000396.1 GCA_009377735.1 Acidimicrobiia bacterium | reverse complement strand
CACGGGCCCCTCCTCAGTCTCGCCTACGCGCCAATCATCCTGATCGGAGCACGAGTCAACTAGCCGCCGGATGTCGGCATCATTTGACGTCCTCCCCGGCCCATCGTGTCCTTGCAGCTTTCTAAACAGGCGAAAAACCCCCAGGTCTCTGACCTGGGGGTTCTTGGTAGCGGGGGGAGGATTTGAACCTCCGACCTTCGGGTTATGAGCCCGACGAGCTACCTGACTGCTCCACCCCGCGTCGCTTGTTCACTTCATTGTACGAAAGACGTCAACCTATGGCAACACAACCATATTGCCTCAACGGGGTGTTCGGGCTGGTAGCCACAGGTAGCTACAATTGAAACGATGAAAGCTGTCGGGGTACGCGAACTTAAGAATCGCCTCAGCGAATATCTTCGTATGGTGAAGGCCGGTGAGGACATCCTCGTGACCGAACGTGGCGAGGTGATCGCAGAGCTGCATCAGCCCACCCTGAGAAGAGCGAACCAGATGGAAAGCTCCCTTGAGGATCTGGTGCGGCAGGGCAAGGCCCGCATGGGATTGCCAAACGATCCTTCGGTGTATCCGCCGCTCAAACAGGTCCTGTCATCGGGGGCTGCGGCTCGTCTGCTCGATGGCGAACGCACCGAAGGGTGATCGTCTACGCGGAGTCCAGCGCCGTTCTGAGTTGGCTGCTGGGTGAGGAGCAAGGCGAAGTGGTTCGAGGAATCTTGGCCCGTGCCGAGGCCATTGTCGCCTCGGATCTCACATTGATCGAGTGTGATCGTTGCCTCATCCGTGCTCACGCCGTGGAAGGCATGTCCGAACAGGACGTTTCCGAGCGACGCGCCACTCTCAACGACGCTGCCGCCCATTGGAACATGCTGACCATCGACCGGGAAGTGGTTGAACGTGCCCGAGATGCGTTCCCGGTCGAGCCGATTCGCACCCTCGATGCCGTGCACCTGGCTACCGCGGAAGTTGCCCGATCTGCTATCCCCGACCTCCGCCTGCTCAGCCTCGATAGCCGAGTTAGGGACAACGCTTCGGAGCTCGACTTCAAAGTTGAGCCGCTCAGATCAGAGATCGACTCTTAACGAGGCCATCGACGCGCTTACGTCTGAGTTCGGAACCGATCGAGAAGCAACCTGGCCGGTACACCCGGGGCATTCTCACGTTGGATGCAGCACCAGATGAACGCCCCGCACGAACCGCAAAATCCGACGTGGAAGGGGCAGGCCCTGGGCATGGACGTCCTGATCCTGAACACCGTGGGTCGCCAGAGTGGGGAACGGGTATAACTCGTGATACGAATCGCCCCAGGGGGAGGCCTGGAGGGGGCATGCCCCCTCCCGATAGTGTCCTGTCCGGTAGGTGAGCGACGATCGCGACCCGATCTGATGGCGGAGGTGGCGCGGCCGATGAGTTTCGGCTCCTGGATCCGTCCAACCCCCATGAAGACTAAGAACCTCGCAGAGCTCTACGACCTGCCGGCCCTCGACTGGGAGGCGGCATCGGCCACTCTTCCCGAAGGACAGGGTGAGTTTGGTGCGGACAACCCCGGGCGGTACTCGGCATGGCTTTCCACGACCAATCCCGACGGCAGCCCTCATCTCACCGGTATTGGGACGCGATGGGACGACGGCGCCTATTGGATCGTGTCCGGGCGCAACGCACAGAAGGGCCGGAACCTCGAACGGGACCCAAGATGCGCGGTGTCCCTCGCCACCAAGAACTTCGACATCGTGGTGGAAGGCACGGCGGAGTTGGTCACCGACCCCGAGGTCGTGTCGGTAGTGGCCGAGAGGTTCGCCAATTCGGGCTGGCCGTGCGAGCCCGACGAATCCGGTACGGCACTCACAGCCCCCTATAGCGCGCCGTCGGCGGGACCGCCGCCGTGGCACATATACCGTATGACCCCCACCAAAGCCACCGCATTGTTGGTCGGCGATCCCGGTGGGGCGACAGCCTGGTATTTCGACGACTGAGACGGGCGACTCTCGTCAGGCCCGTTTGAAAACCAGATCGAAGTCCTTCCTCCAGGTTTCGCCCTGGTCATCCGAGGCCTCCCAACGTCCCCGGATCAGATCTGGCTCCAGGTCTGACAGGAATCGCTGATGGAAGTCTGGGTCCTCACGACTCATCTCCCAGGTGGTGTCGTCGAAGGTCACGTCGAATAGCCGGCACACACCCCGGTCGTCGTGATAGAGGACATACAACTGCTCGTTGGCGTCGCTCCGACCGAACACCATTTCCCACATCGGATCGCCCTCCATGGTGGAGTGCATCACCACGAACGCATCATCCATCCAAGAGAAGGTGGCACGGCCGTGGTGGGTGGTGTCGAGACTATCGAGGAACCACGCCCCTGACAGCTCCAGCTCCCACTCCCCTATCAGAACGTCGAGGTCGGTCAGCGTCTCGTTCTTCATCCGGATCCTTCCTTTGGTCGACCCCTTGACCGTAACGTCAGCGAATCGTTACGCCCTTGCTGTGCCCCACATATCGAGGAACCTCTCCAGGGATTCCGTTGCCTCTGTGGTGGATCCGGTGGCGAGGACCTCGATGAGGAGGCCGCGGCCCACGGCGAGACTCAGCCTCATGTCCGTCTCGTCGACGTTCAGACCGAGCCTCTCTGAGATCTCTTCCCCCTGGTCGAGCCACGGCTGGGACAGGCCTTCTAGGAAACCTTCCGTGCCCGGCTGGCCCTTGATTGCCAGGGACAGTACCTCGAAGAAGAGTTTGACGAAGGGCCGGAGCTCCTCGTCGGAGACCTGCGACCAAATACCACGGAGCAGATCCGTCTCGTCGGTGGCGTCCTTCGCTATCCCGGTGAGCTGATCCCGCTGGGCAGACTCCACGGAGGTGACGATCTCAGTGATCAGACCCTCCCGGGAACCGAAGTGATAGAGCAGCATCCGATGGCTGGACCCCACCTCCGTGGCGATTTCGCGGAGACTGCGGTCGCCGAGACCGTGCTCCGCCACGTCGTCCATAACCCTTCCTAAGAGTTGTTCTTTGGCATCCGTCATTGATTCTCACTGTACCATTTGGTACACTCCTTCCATGAGATATGAGAACGAACTCACAATCGACACCTCGGTAGAGACGCTCTGGGACCTCACCACCTCGGT
>WHTL01000105.1 GCA_009377735.1 Acidimicrobiia bacterium | reverse complement strand
GTGGGTCCGGCCATCCATCCCACACGCCAACCGGTCATGGCGTGACTCTTGGAGACACCGTTGATGATGATCCAGCGGTCCTCCAGTTCAGATTCCACGATCGAGGTGAACTGGGCATCGCCATAGACGAGATGTTGGTAGATCTCGTCGGTGATCACCCATACACCCCTGTCGCCGGCCCAGCCCCGTATCGCTTTCGTCTCCGCCGATGAGTACACGGCGCCTGTCGGGTTGGACGGTGACACGAAGAGAAGCACCTTTGTCCTGTTTGTGGTGAACTCATCGAGCAGGTCGGGGGTTACCTTGTACCCCTGCGAGGCAACGGTGGGTACGTTCACCGGGGTGGCACCTGTAAGTGCGACTGCCTCGGGATAGGTGACCCAATACGGCGACGGAATCAGGACCTCGTCTGAGGGGCCGGCGAGTGCAGATAGGGCCTGGAATACCGACTGTTTGGCGCCGTTTGTGATCAGGATCTGCTCGGGGGTGAGCTCGACACCGGAGAATTTCCGGGTGCTTTCGACGACTGCCTCGCGCAGGTCGATGAGCCCCACATTGGCCGAGTAGCGATGGTTGACCGGGTCATCCACGGCGCGGTGCGCCGCCTCGAGCACATGATCGGGCGTGGGAAAGTCCGGTTCCCCCGCTCCGTAGCTGATCACATCCTCACCGGCGGCCTTGAGTTCTTTGGCGCGACCATCTACCGCCATGGTTGCCGACGGTGCTATCGCGGCAAGACGCTCCGAGACCCTATTGCGCTGGGTCGGTGATTCAGGGGACGTCGTTGCCATCCTCGGTATCAGATCCTTCCGCCCTTTCACGGGCTTGCTCACCCAGCTCGGACATCCGACTTTCGGCACCGTCCGCCGCATCGGTGGCGCGGGTCTCGGCATCGGCGAGCCGCTCCCCGGGATCCTTATCGGCCTCGACCGACTCGGCGAACTCGCGCAGCTTCTCCTGGGCTTTGTCGGCAAATTCGGCGGCCTGTTCGGCGAATTTGGCAAGGAAGGGTTGTGCCTTCTCGGTCAGCTCTGTCAACTGTTCGGCAGCCTTGTCTAGATAGATCTTCGCCTGCTCGCTGGCCTTATCTATCTGCGGCTGGGCCTTCTCCAACTGCTCTGCGGCCTTGTCGCGGTAGCCCGCTCCCTTATCGGTGGACTCGGTTTCGCCGGCTCCGTTGTTGTCGTGTTCTGTCACGGTGTGTCTCCTAATCGCCCTTGATCAAGAGGATAGGCGATGGGAGGACCTTTGCGGATGGGCTCAAGAAGATGTATCCGCCCGGCGGAGACGTTCCAACTCTTCACGCGCCTCTCGACGTCGTCGTCGTCGACGTCTCACCCAGAGACCAAGGGCCTCATCGACGATGACGGCTGCGATAAATGCTCCGATAAGGGCGAGGATCAGTGGAGCCTCCCATGACCAGCTGAAAAGGTTGACCTCGACCATCTGCGTGTTCTGGATGGCGAAAAAGACGAGCAGAACCGCCAAGGCGAGTGCCAGGATGAGGCCGATGGGAACGAGTGGCCTATCGTCGACCGATCGGGTGGTTATCGGTTCGTCGAGTTCCTCAGGTTGCTCGGAATCGGTTTCGTCCGGTTCAATCCCGATTCGCTTCTCATCGGCTTCGTCAGTGGAGTCGACGACCTCTGCGTCGTCCTTGGATTCGGACTCATAGGCGAAAACCTCATCGTCAGGGGCGGCGATGGGGACGCTGTCATCCTCGAGTGCCTCGTCGAGATCGTCCCCGGAAGGGACGGGCTCCGCTGCGTCATCGGGGTCCGATTCGGGCCGGTCTGTCATGGGGAGAATGGTAGCTCGTATCAGGGCTGGGATAGTGCCCATCCTTCTCGGCTCTCCCGGGCTTCGTCCACGTTGACCATGGCGAGCAGCAGGGTCCCGACGATAAGAAACCCGACAACGGTGAGGATCGCGGGACGGCCGGAGCCGGTACCTTCGCGTACCGCACTGAAAATCAGAGGCCCCCAGATGGCAGCGAACTTGGAGAAGACAGTGTAGAAGCCAAAGAACTCCGCAGACGCATCCAGAGGGATCATCGACGCGTAGAGACTGCGGCTGAGCGACTGGGCGCCACCGAGGACCAATCCTATCCCGGCCGCGGTGGCGATGAAGGGGAGCATCTGCCCGGTGGGGAGGAAGTAGGCGGTTCCTACCACAGCCACCCAGCCGACGAGAATGGTGATGAGGGCGGCTCGTATGCCGATAAAGCGGGAGAGGCGGGCGGCAGCGATCGATCCGAACACCGCAAGGAATTGAACGACCAGGAATGCGATGATGACTGTCGTGGTCTCCAGCTGCAGGGTTCCGGTGGCGTAGACAGACGACATTGCAATGGTGGTGGCGATGGCGTCGTTGTAGAGCATGAAGGCACCCATGAAGAGGGCGAGTTGTGGGAAGTGACGGAGGCGCAGCACCGTCCGGACCGTACGACCGACTCCGGTCTTCACGTACTGGCCCAGTCTCAACCCCGGTCGCGGGATCTCGACCCCGGCAAGTTTGGGCAGACTGAACAGGGCAAAGCCACCCCACCACAAAGCGACCGAGGCGAGCACGATTCTGGTGGCAAAGGCGGTGTCACTGGAGAGCTGTATGAAGGCCAGACCCAGTGCGAGATGGATGCCACCACCCAGGTATCCGGTGGCGTACCCTCGGGCGCTCACCGAATCCACCGTGTCGTCGGTGGTTATCTCGGGTAGAAAGGCGTCGTAGAAGACGTTGCCTCCGGTGAAGCAGATCTGAATCGCCAATACCAGGAGGATGCTCAGTGCAATATCTCCCTCACCGACGAAGAGGAACCCGGCACAGGTGAGGGTCCCGATGACAGCCGCGGCCCGCAGGAACACCAGCTTCGACCCCGAGTAGTCGGCTATTGCCCCCAAGATGGGAACCAGCAGAAAGAGAATCAGGGGTCCGGTACCCGCCAGCAACCCGTACAGACCCTCAGCAGACCAGATCCTTCCCAAGAAGTTGATCCCATCCTCACCCACGATGACCGACTCGAAATAGGCGGGCAACACCGCCCCCAGCATGGTGGTGGCGACGGCCGAGTTGGCCCAGTCGTACATCGTCCACCCGAAGATGGTCCGTTTATCGTTGACCCGCTCCGGATTGATTCGATCAGAGATACCCGTCACCACCCCACGATAATTGAATGGTCCCTGCCGGGCCCGATGTTCCCCTCTACAGGAGGGGAAAGATAGCTGGGGGGAGAATCGTGAAGAGGGGGAGGAACAGATGGGAACATGTCACGAAGACCTTCACTACCGTACCCACGTGCGGCGTACCCTTCTCCTTGCCCTTCTACTGGTGGTGGCTTGCTCCCCTTCCGAGGAGACGGCGGCAGGTTCAACGACCTTAGAAACGGCCGTTCCCATCACCACGGCGTCACCCACCACCGCGCCGTCTCCGACTAGCACCACGGCACCACCGCCCACGACCGAACCACCGACGACCGTACCACCCACCACGGTTCCACCTACGACCGCGCTTCCCACGTCTCCACCACCGCCGACGGCACCGGAGGGGCTAACTGTGGAGGTTGTGGCGGAGGCTCCCGCGGTTGTGACCGCTATGGCACCGACTTCCGATGGTGTGGTTCTGGCAATGCAAACCGGTGAGGTTGGCTTCCTCGCTGATCGTGAGATCACCACCCAGGCAACCATCCCGGTTAGCACCGGAGGAGAGCGTGGTCTGCTCGGTGTCGCCATTCATCCTGACGACGCTGAGCGCTGGTTCTTCTACTACACCAACCCCGAGGACGGCGGCACGGTCGTCTCGGAGTTCGCCGCGCCCGGTGGTGTCATCAACCCCGAAAGTGAGGAGGTTCTTTTCACCGTCGCCCAGCCGGCCGCCAATCACAATGGGGGCATGATCCAGTTTGGGCCCGACGGAATGCTCTACGCGGGTGTTGGGGATGGTGGGGGCGGCGGTGACCAGTTTGGCAATGGCCAGAACACAGACACTCCGCTTGGAGGGATACTCCGTCTCGATGTCGATGGCGAGGACATCGCCCCCGGCGACAATCCTGGTTTCGGTGCACCTGAGTTGTGGCTGTACGGATTGCGCAACCCGTGGCGGTTCGACTGGTCGGGGGATCGGCTGGTGATAGCCGATGTCGGTCAGAGCGCCTACGAAGAGATAACCGTGGTGGGGATCGACGACGGTGGTGGCAACCTCGGGTGGCCGACCATGGAAGGCACCCACTGCTATGAGAATCCCGGGTGTGATTCCATAGGAATCCTGCCCGTGCACGAGATCGAGCACGGCGACAACGGGACCTGTTCCATTACGGGAGGTGTGACCTATGAGGGTGACGCCATTGCGGGTCTCGCCGGCCATTTCTTGTATTCGGACTTCTGCGGCGGATATCTCCGCTCGATCACGGTCGATGGCAACGAAGTCGAGACATACCAATGGATCGAGGAGTCGCTTGGATCCGTCGTCACCTTCGGAGAGGACGAAGATGGTGAGGTGCTCATCAGCGCCGACGGTTCCCTGTTGCGGGTGGTTGCATCGAACTGAGCGGAGCACGGGAGGATGTTGAACAATCCGTGCGCCACTATCCTCGGCTGTATGTGGAGTGGATCGAGCAATCGTCTGGTGCTGTCGCTTCTTTGCGTATCCCTCCTTCTTGCAGCCTGTCAGGGTGGCGACGGAGAGACCGGTGGGTCACTGGCCGCCGCGTCTCGGGAAGAAACCACTTCCGAGGAGACACCGGACTCCGAATGTCTTGCTCGGGAGGGTGATCTGGTCGAGATCGACGGACCCCAGGACGACGAGTACTGGCGTGATGACATAGAAACGGGGATGATCCTCGACGCCACAAACGCTACATGGGATGGCTATGACGAGGATGGCGAGCCCATACCGTGGAGTATCACCCTCGACGGCGAACCCGGAGCGTGCTGGTATGGCGGGTCGTGGACCGGTGCCTGGGATGAGACCGATCCAGATGTCACCTGGGAGGACCCGTACCACCACAGCGGCTTTTTGACTATCCGCATTCCTGAGTTTTTGGTGGAAGGAGTCAGGGTCGACAACCAGGGCGACGGTATCCGAATGGAGGAGCGCGGGGCCGACTTCCACATCCGGGCCGTCTATCTCACAGACATCCATGACGACTGCATCGAGAACGACTTCATGCACGGAGGGGTGTTGGAGGATTCACTTCTCGATGGGTGTTATGTGGGATTCAGTGCCGCTCAATACGAGGGGAACGACTCCGATGGATCAGACAACAGGTGGGTGATGGAGAACAACCTGATCCGGATGGAGCCACAGCCCACCCCCTATCGTGGTCCCAGCCCGGGGCACGGTGCGATCTTCAAGTGGACGGTCGGTGGCCCCCAAGTGGTCTTCCGGGATAACATTATCCGGGTAGACCAGCCACCCAACCATGGTCATCTCGGGATTCACGAGGAACTTGACCTCGTTGAATGTGAGAACAACACGGTGGTTTGGGGTGGGGAGGGACCCTATCCCGAACCCCTGCCCGACTGCTTCACCGTCACCACCGATCTTTCGGTCTGGGATGAGGCGGTGGAGGTCTGGCACGACCAGTTCGGTCAGACGGCTCCAGCCGCATAATCAGAGACCAACGTTTCAAGTTCACCCATGGCGTAGCCGTGACCACCGAGAGCAGTGGTGGTCGTGTAGGCGAGCACCCGAGCCACCCAGAACCTGAAGATGACAGACTGCCACGTGGCGTTGGCCGGATCGGCAAGATCCAACAGCCCTGACAGGATTTCACGCCAGCAGTCCCCATCGGCGAACTCGAAATGGATGGAGTCGCGGTTGCGGACCAGCTCATGGCCGAAAGGCACAGAAACCGCCAGCTCGACCTCATCATCGGACCACCCATCCGTGAGTAGGGGAAGGGTGGTCTCCAAGCTGTAGCCGACCTTGGTGGTTACCTCGTCCCCGGCTGGTGCCGATGGGTCCACGTGGTAACGACCGGGGGATAGCAAGGGTGCTGATCTGACCGATGCCATCGCTGCGAAGCACTCCACCACCATCAGTCTCAGATCTTCCAGCGAGCCATAGAGAGAATGCTGCTTACCGTCCGTTATGAAGACTTCGGCGATGTCGAGTCCGGCGGCCACCGTCGCGAAGGTGATCATCGTGTCGATCCCCCAATCGGATCGCTCGGCAACCCTGGGATCTGAAACGAGGTGCTCGACAGCGCTGCGGACCATGAGGAGTTCGCCACCAAGAGGCTGGGCGATGCGCCAAAGCAGAGAGGTCGGGTGGGCGAGGGCAAAACCGGGACGGGTGACCATCCAAGTGATCATGGCGTCGGTCGAGGCGCGGGGGAAGTAGTGGCGGACCACGTCGAATCCCCCGGTGGCGGCACTCTCGGCGGCGTCTATCCAGTCGTGGTCGAAGTTGGTGATGTCGGCGTCGTAGAAATGGAGGTACCGATGACTGGAATCCAAGAAGCGCCGCATGGCGGTGTTCATGGCATCGCCCTTGCCCGGACGGTGAATGCCAATCCTTTCCTGAATCGCCACAGACACCCTGGTGTCGGTTTCACTCTCGATGGCTCCGGCGGTCTCAGCCACGATGGCAGTGGTCGCACCCTCGGTACCGACACCCAGCACCTCCTCCACCGCATGGTGGGTGGCAGCGATGGTGAGATTTCGCAACACCAGATCCACCTCCACCGATTTGAAGGGGAAGACAACGAGGCTCGACATTGCTGGAAGTGTATGTCTCCCCCTCCCGACGGGTGATGCCACGTCCTCCGGAGTCTCCCCGATATGATCGGATCATGTTCGAGCGTTTGTGGTGGTTTGTCAGTGGAATCGTCGCGGGAGGGGTGGTGACAGTGCGCGCCTTGCGACGCCGGCCACGTCCCGACGACCTCAAGCATGCCATTTACCACACCAGTGCGGACCTGATGGGTCTGGCATCTCGGGTGGTTGCTCCCCGTGATCGCGTCCTCGATCGATAGATGCTGGTTGCTTCTTTGTTACTAACCTTTGGTCTCCACTGGTCTTCAAGGCAGGAGACATGACGTGCAGGTTCAGGAAATCAGAGAAAAGTTCACCCAGTTCTTCGTGGACCGTGACCACGAGCTGCGTCCGTCTGCTTCACTGATACCGACCGACCCCACCCTGCTGCTCAACAATGCGGGAATGGTTCCCTTCAAGCCCTATTTCCTCGGCGAGGAGGAGGCACCCTGGGGTCGTGCCGTTACCTGCCAGAAGGTCTTCCGCACGGTCGATATCGACATCATCGGGACCACCACGCGACACGTCACCTTCTTTGAGATGTTGGGCAACTTCAGCTTCGGCGACTACTTCAAGGAGAAGGCGATCCCGTGGTCGCAGGAGCTGGTCACGGAGGTCTTTGGTCTCGACCCGGACCGGCTCTGGTACACCGTTTACGACACCGACGACGAGGCCGCCCAGATCTGGATCGATGACGTCGGCATTCCACCGGAGAGGGTGCAGAAGGGAGGACGGGACAACTTCTGGCAGATGGGTGTGGCGGGCCCGTGCGGGCCCTCCTCGGAGCTCTTCTACGACAAGGGCCCCGAGTTCGGGGATCCCGGAGGTCCGGTGGGCGGGGGGGAGGAGCGGTTCGTCGAGATCTGGAACCTGGTGTTCATGCAGAACATCCAGGATGTTCCCTACCACGTAGTTGGTGATCTCCCAGCCAAGAACATAGACACCGGTATGGGTCTGGAGAGGGTCGCCGCCATCCTCCAGGATGTCCCCACCCTCTTCGAGATCGATTCCATCCGACCCATGGTCGATCTTGCCTCAAACTACCTGGGAAGCCCCTACGGGAGAGATGAGCAGGCCGACGTCGTGTCTCGCATCCTGGGTGATCATTCCCGCGCAGCCGCCTTCCTCATATCCGATGGGGTGGTCCCATCCAACGACGGCCGCGGATACATTCTGCGTCGCATCCTGCGGAGGGGTATCCGTCACGCCTGGCTGGTACAGCAGGAGGGTCTTGTCTTTCCCCAACTCTGTGAGCTCGCCATCGACGTGATGTCTCCGTGGTACTCCCAGCTCAGCGATGACCGCGACCTCATCCTCACCACTGTGGAGCGGGAGGAGATCCGGTTTCGCAGAACATTGGAGTCGGGACACCAGCTGCTCGACGAGACACTTGAAGAGGGTGTTTCCAGTCTCCCCGGAGAGGTCGCCTTCAAACTGCACGACACCTACGGGTTCCCCATCGAGCTCACCACCGAGATTGCCACAGAGCGTGGTGTCGACATAGATCAAGAGGGCTTCGAGCTGGAGATGCAGCAACAACGTGACCGCGCCCGCGCCGCCTGGAAGGGTGGGGACGAGGCGGCCGCCGCCGAGGTCTATCGCAAGCTGGCCGACAACATTGGACTGACCGACTTTGTGGGATATGAAGAGGATCGCTCCCAGGGTCGTCTCCTGGCACTCATCGCAGATGGAGAGCATGTCGACAAAGCCGAGGAGGGGCGTCTCGTCGAGGTCTTCGTCGACCAGACCGCCTTCTACGCAGAATCGGGTGGTCAGGTTGGTGATACCGGAAGCATCGTCACCCCCACCGGTTTGCTCGAGATCACCGACACCCAGTTCGCCATTCAGGGTCTCCACTCCCATCGTGCCCGAGTGGCATCGGGTCATGTCGAGGTTGGACAGGACATCGACGCCACCATCGACTCGGTACGCCGCGAGGGTATCCGCAAGTCCCACACCGGTACTCACGTGCTTCACTGGGCTCTCCGCGAAATTCTCGGTGATCATGCCCAGCAGGCCGGCTCCCTGGTGGACGACGGGCGTCTCCGTTTCGACTTCAGCCATTTCACGGGGCTGAGCGATGAACAGCTCGGGGAGGTGGAGTGGCAGGTCAATCGACGCCTGATCTCCAATGATACGGTCGGGACCACGGTCACCACCAACGACGAAGCACGGGAGATGGGGGCGATCGCGTTCTTTGGTGACAAGTACGGTGAGAAGGTAAGGGTGGTGAAGATAGGGGATTACTCGCTGGAGTTCTGTGGTGGCACCCACACCAACACTGCCGGTCAGGTGGGTCCACTGATATTCACCGCCGAGTCGTCGATCGGCTCCAATATTCGCCGGGTGGACGCCCTCACGGGAGAGGATGCTTATCGTCACCTCGCCCGAGTTCGTCAGTCCCTCGATCGGGTTGGTCGACGTCTCAAGGTCCCGACCGCCGAGATCCCAGAACGTGTCGAAAGCCTGATCGAGCGGGTATCGGATCTGGAAGGTCGTCTCAGCAAGGTCGCCGCCAGCGACCGTACCCGTCTGGCGGAGGAACTTGCCTCCGATCCCAAGATCCATGGCGAGGTGAAGGTGGTGGTGGCAACGGTGCCAGAATCCGCGCCTGGTGATCTTCGGCAGCTGGTACAACAGGTCCAAGATCGCCTTGGTGAGAACTCATTGGTCGTCCTTGGTGCTCCAAACGGGTCCAAGGGAGGGATTACCGCCGCCGCGGGTCCCGGTGCCATCCAAGTTGGTGCTTCCGCAGGTGAGATCGCAGCTGAGGGTGCCGCCGTGATGGGTGGGGGTGGTTCCCGTGATCCGGCACTGGCCCAGGCCGGGGGGCCCGACGGTTCCGCTCTCTCCGCGGCGATGGATGTCGTTCGTGAGGCCGTCGGCCGGGCATTGGCCGGCGTGTGAGTTTCACTCCATGAACAGGGTTCTCGCCATCGATCCCGGCTCGGTGAGGGTGGGGTTGGCGATTTCGGACCCGCTGGGGATAACGGCCAATCCTCTGGATGTGGTCCCCATTGGTGATGCCGTGGATCGCATCGCCGAGATCGTGACCGACAAGGAAGTCACCGAGATCATCATGGGAATGCCGCTGGGTCTGCACGGAGAGGAAGGCGACTCGGTAGACAAGGCTCGACAGCTCGCTTCCGAGGTGGGCGCCGCCACTGGGATCGAGGTCATATTTCGCGACGAACGATTCACCACAAGGGTGGCGGAGCGGTCTATGCTCGACGCAGGCTTGAGACGACGGGACCGGCGCCGCCGGGTTGACAAGGTCGCCGCATCCGTTCTCCTCCGTGATTACCTCGACTCACGCTGACCCTATGACCACCAACCGCACAGACACACAACCATCGGCTCTTACCCGTATCGCGAAGATCGTCGTGATCGTCGCATTCCTGGGTTTGGCCGGGTATCTGGTGGTATGGACGGCCACATACCTGGGAGAAAGGGTCGGGAATGCCATCGGAGCCGATGAGAGTCGCGTCCCTGCCGGTCAGGAGGTCGAGGTAGCTATACCTCCGGGGTCGACGGCGTCCGACATCGCCAGTGTCCTGGCCGCAAACAATCTCGTTGGCTCTGCTGCCGAATTCCAGAGTGCAGTCGGAAATCGCGGGATCGGCAACCAGCTCAGAGCCGGTCGATACACCCTGGTAACCGGGATGTCGGTGGAGGAGCTGATCGACACCTTTCTCGCCGGCCCAAACCAGGGCGCCGGCGATGTCTACCGGATCACCATCAGGGAGGGTCTCACCACCCGCCGCACCATCAGACGGCTTGCCAATGAGTCGGACATCCCGGTAGAGCGGTTCAGAGACGCTCTCACATCAGGTGCGGTGACCACCAGTCTTCGTGACATGCCGGACAAGCCCAACCTCCGGCATTGGGAGGGTCTGCTCTTCCCCGACACATACGAGTTCGAGAGCAGTGCCACCGCCGCTCAGATCCTGCAGTTGATGGCGGACACCATGGTGCAGCGGATGGACTCCGTCGACTGGGCGGAGCTTGAAGACCGCGATCTCAGCCCGTACGACGGGATCAAGATCGCCTCACTCATCGAGAAGGAGGTGAGGGTGGCGCCAGAGCGCCAGACGGTGTCGTCGGTGATCGAGAATCGGCTTGCCGAAGACATGCCACTGCAGATCGACGCCGCAATCTTGTATGCGGTGGGCTCCGACGATCCCGCGGAGTTCAACAATGAGGTCGACTCGCCATACAACCTCCACATGAACAAAGGTCTGCCTCCCACCCCGATCGCTGCTCCCGGGTTGGCCTCACTGGAGGCGGCAGCACATCCTGAGGACACCGACTACCTCTTCTATGTCCTCAGTGACGAGGACGGGAGCCACACCTTCTCCACCAACCTCGATGATCACAACGCCGCCGTGGCCGAAGCCCGGGCCAACGACCTGATCCCCTAGTGCCCCCGAGACCTTGACACTGAGACTCGCTGTGGTCGGCTTCCCGGTGGGACATTCCCGTTCTCCGGTGATCCACGAGGCTGCCCTGGAAGCCGTGGGACTGCGCGCAACCTACGATCTCCTGGAGGTGGACGAGGATGGAATGCGCCGTGTCGTTTCCGATATCCGCAATGGCGGCCTCGATGGTGTGAATGTCACAATGCCCTATAAGGGCATGGCTCACGACCTTTGTGACCGGGTCAGCGCCGCTGCGTCTCGGGCGCGTTCGGTGAACACCATCGTGGGGGAGGATGGTCAGGTTCGTGGATACTCCACAGATATCACCGGTCTGAAGTACGTGTGGGCGAATCACGAAATGC